>CAMKTM010000067.1 GCA_946415695.1 uncultured Prevotellaceae bacterium
ACGCCGTGTTTGTGGTGGATCCGAACGACGCAGAAGTGGTCACGACCGTCAGCCGCTGCGTCATACAGGACATCAAGAGCGTGACGGGAAAAAGCCTCTCGCTCAGCAACATAAAAGGCCTCCCCCGTCCCCTCCAAAGGAGGGGGGAACCGACGAGTAATGGCTCCCTCTCGCTTGGAGAGGGTTGGGGTGAGAATGTCATTATAGCCGGAACCATCGGACAGTCGGTTGTTTTGGACAACCTGATTGCTGGCGGCAAGGTTGATACCACAGGTCTGACGGGCGTTTGGGAAGCCTACGCGCTCCAACTCGTGCAGCATCCGGCCGAAGGCATCAGTCAGGCCCTCGTCATCATGGGCGGCACGCCACGCGGCACAGCCTACGGACTCTTCGAGATAAGCCGCCGCATCGGCGTCTCGCCCTATGTCTGGTGGGCAGACGTAGCACCTGCCCCGATGTCCTGCATCTACGTTCAGGGCGACAGGACACAGGTCGAGAAGCCGTCCGTGCAGTACCGCGGACTCTTCATCAACGACGAGGACTGGGCCATGCTCCCGTGGGCGAGGAAAACCATCGACGCTACATATAATAATATAGGCCCGGGCACGTACGAGAAAGTCATGGAGCTGCTGCTCCGCCTGCGTGCCAACTGCCTCTGGCCGGCGAAGCACGGCAGTTCGAAAGCCTTTTGGTCCCTGGAGGAGAACAAGCGTTTGGCAAAGGCCTGGGCCATCGTCATGAGCTCGGGCGACAGCATGCTGCGCGACAACCTCTGGGAATGGCCGCGCTTCAAGAGCGGCAACAACAGCAGCAACTTCACGTTTGCCACCAATCCGGAGGGTTGCTACGACTACTGGGCAAAGCGTGCCGGCGAGGCACGAGGCTACGAGGGTATCTACGACATCGGCATGCGAGGACTTCAGGACGTTGCCCTGCTCGGCTACAACGGACAGGATGCACAGCTGAAGGGCCTGGCCGACATCATCGCCGCTCAACGCGAAATCATCACGGACTCCCTGGGTGGCGACCCCACGAAGGTGCCGCAAATCTACATCCCCTACAAGGAAGCCCTCACTCTCTACAATGCAGGACTACGGATTCCCGACGACGTGACGATGTGTTGGGTGGACGACAACTATGCCTTTATCCGGCAGCTGCCCACAGCGACGGAAAGGAAACGGAGCGGCGGGCACGGCATCTACTACCATCTCAGCTACCTCGGCAACCCCTGCTCCTACATCTGGCTCAGCACCATCTCGCCCTCTCTCATCAGCTTCGAACTGTCGAAAGCCTACGAGAACGGCATGACACGCTTCTGGATGGTGAACGTAGGCGACATCAAACCTGCAGAGGTCGAATTCGAGTTCTGCATGGAGCTGGCCTGGGACGTCAGCCGCTGGACGCCAGACAAAGCATGGCAGTTCAGCAGATGGTGGGCCGCAAAGACCTTCGGGGAAGATTTTGCCGATGAAATGGGCGAAATTCGACTCGAACACTACCGTCTTGCGGCAGGCAGCAAACCCGAAACCGTCTATCACGTCACCTTCACGACTCAGGAGATGGAACAGCGCATCAAGGACTATCAAGCCCTCGCCGCCCGCGTGCAAAACCTTGAGTCGAGCATCCCGGACCGGCTGAAGGATGCCTACTTCGAACTCTTCGCCTACCCCATCATCGCGACAGCCGGACAGAACATCAAGGCCTATGGCGCCAAGTTGAGCTACTGGTACGCCGGCATCGGCGACAGAAGTCGAGCCATGCGGTATGCAGCTCTGGCTCGTCAGGGCTACAGCGACATCCTCTATCTCACGAACATCTTCAACACACAGACCGCCGGCGGGAAGTGGAACGGCATGATGGACAAGTCGCCCAATGCGAGCGACACGGGGTCGCAGTTCGGTATGCCCTACGCCGCAACAGCCGACGACGTCAACGATGCCCGTGGAGAACTGCCCGAAGAAGGCTATCTCTACGTCCCCAGCGACGGCTACACCGCCAGCCGCGGCGAGTGGCAGACGCTCCAGAACCTCGGCGTAGGCGGCAACAGCGTCACCGTCTGGCCCATCGACTACACCACCTATACGGCCTCCACGGCACGCAGCAAAGGGCCATACGTCGAGTATTCACTGCCTATGGAAAAGGGCACCTATCAAATCATCGTGCGCTGCCTGCCCACCTTCCCCATTACGACTGCCAACGACCTCTGCGTCGGGATGGGCGTAGGGGCGGGTTCCGTCACGTCCAGAAGCATAAAGTGCAGCGCCGAGACAAACGTCTGGAGCGACAACGTGATGCACGGCTTTGCCGAAGCACGCTTTTCCTATAAGGCCACAACGGCAAAGGATGTCAGCTTCCGCTTCTACGCCATGAACCCGGGCCTCGTGATAAGTCAGATTGTCTATCGCAGGACGGACGGCGAAGACCTCAGCCTCACCGACCAACTCCTCGTGAATGCCGACTTCGAACTCTACAAGAGCGGAAGCTCCGTGCTCAAGAATCCGACAGGCGGCGTGCAGCGTGGCGTGCCATACGGCTGGACGCTGGAGGGCACGATGAGCGGCAACTCCTACGGCATCTCGAACGGCGACGGCTCCATCAACTACAATGATGGCGGCTCCGTCTGCTGGTTCAAGGCAAAACCCATGCCCGAGGACTTCCGCCTCTACCAGACGATACCCGCCAGCAAGCTCGAGCCAGGCGTCTATGAGGTGGGCTGCTGGCTCTTCAACCAATCGGGCAAACGCGGGCCCTGCCGCCTCTTTGCCAACGACCATGTGCAGTACTACGCCCACAAGAGCGACTACGACAACATCCTGAAGAGCGACGAGGTGAACGCCTTCGCCGGCCACAAAGCCGGATACGAGACGCACACCGTCATGCACCCCATGCGGGTCGTCCTGCAAGTCCACGAGGGAGAGGACCTCACGGTAGGCATCAAGACCAGCTGCATCGGCAACGAAGGCAAGATGACCGACGAGACGGGATGGTTCAAGGTGGACCACTTCACCATCCGCCGCCTGGGCGACCTTCCGCAGGAGAACACCGACGACCTCACACAGCAACTCATCGTCAACAGCGACTTCGAGTACAAATCGGAGACAGAACTGGCGAAGGGAGCCACCGTGAAAGGCATCCCCTACGGATGGAACCTGTCCTACACCGGTACCTACAGCACCACGAACTCCGGCATCTACGGCAAAGGCGAAGGCATGCACGGGCAGAACTACTGCGCTTTCACGCCTGCCGGCTATGTGCCGATGCCCAACGACTTCTGCCTCTTCCAAACCATTCCTGCCGCAAAGTTGCAGGCGGGAACTTACCGCGTGAGTTGCCGCTTCTGGAGCGAAGCAGGGCTGGAAGGCATGGGACGACTCTTCGCAAACAACGAGGTGCAGTACTACGGCTCACCCCACACTTATGAGCAGAACCTGACCAGGGGCGAAAGCAACAGCTTCGCAGCCTACATCAGCGAAGCCGTCGATGGAAAATCCATGCAGGAACTCAGCGTCGTCGTCAACATCGAAGAGGGCGAAGATCTGACACTCGGCGTCCGTTCCGGCTCCATGAAAGGCGACGGCACACAGCCGACAGGCACCAACCGCACCGGAAAGTTCCGCGTCGATTACTTCCGCATCGAACGCCTCTCGGCAGACGACCCCGACGGACTCCAAGACCTTCACTATTCACCATTCTCGACACATAATAACAGGGCTGCCACCTACACCCTGAGCGGACAAATGGTGGGCGGCAGTCCGACGAAAGGCATATATATAAGGAACGGGAAGAAAGTCGTAATCAGATGAGAGAAACACCCCGACGGAAAAAAGGCTTAACCATTACGGCAATAATGCTTAACCTAATTGGCCATAATGGTGAACCCTTTTTCAAGACGAGGCACAGCATATCAGCAAACAAACCATAATAAACATATTCACTAACTTAATTACACCAACATGAAACGTAAACTTTACTCCTTCGCCCTTGCAGGCCTGATGTTGCTTGCAGGGCAGACTGCATGGGCAGACCTGCAGCAGAACGAGAGCGGTGCGTACCTCATCGGCAGCAAGTCCGACCTCCAAGCCTGGACAGAAATGGCAGGCTACGAGAGTACGGACGTCGTGCTGACCAGCGACATCGAAGGCCTCGACTTCATGCTCTGCACGAACACCACGTCGTACAGCGGCACCTTCGACGGCGCAGGGCACGCCATCACGCTCAACTACGACTTCCAAGGGAAGCAGACCGGCATGTTCTACAACTTCGCCGGCACTGTGAAGAACCTCATCGTGGGCGGCAGCATCCGTGCTTCCTTCAAGAACTGCGCCGCACTTGCCGCATGGAACTGGAGCGACAACGCGAAGTTCGAGAACGTGGTAAGCATTGTCAACATCGATGTGGACTACGACGCCAATGCCTCCAACGCAGGCTTCATCGGCTATGCTTCACGCAACGCCACCTTCCGTAACTGCATCTCCGCCATTAAGGTGAAGGGCAATCAGGGCTACAACCACGGCTTCGTGGGCTGGGTGACAGGCGGAAAGTCTATGACGTACACTAATTGCATCTCCATCGAGGAAGCAGAAACGATGAACACCTTCTCGTGGGGCAACCCCGCAGACCGTGCTTCCTTCACAAATTGCTACTGCTTGCAGCAGGACATGGACGGTGGTGCTTCAGCTCCCGGCGGCTGCACCTACATCACCTACGACATGGTAGCAAGCGGCGAACTTTGCTTCAAGGCAAACGGCGACCAAAGCAGCATCAACTGGTATCAGACGCTGGGACAAGACAATTTCCCAGTGCCCTTCAGTTCCCACGGCCAAGTCTATGCCGTAGGCGAAGTGAACTGCGCAGGCGTTGCGCTGGGCGATGTGACTTATAGCAACACGAACAGCTCGCCCGCTCCAAAGCACAATGATGTCGATGGCTGGTGCTCCGTCTGCGGAACACTCATGCAAGACCACATCACGCCCAACGCCGACGGCTTCTATGAACTGGGCAGCGTGGCCGACGTGGAATGGTTCGCCGCCATGGTCAACGAGGCACATCTTGTCACCATCAAAGGTATGTTGACTGCCGACATTGACTATCAAGGCACAGAAAACGCTCATACACCCATCGGCCTCAACACTACTTACAAATACAATGGCACCTTCGACGGACAAGGCCACCGCATCAAAGGCATGATTATTGACGGCACCAGTAACTTCCAAGGCTTCTTCGGTGTCATTCGCGGCGCAACAGTCATCCGCAACCTCATCATCGACAGCAGTTGTTCTGTTACTGGCCCTTCTGGCATCGGCGGCCTTGTTGGTGCAGCACAGGTTGATGCAGGCTCACCTCTCATTATCGAAAACTGTGTGAACGAAGCAACTGTTACTGCCACCTCAGGTTCTGCTGCCGGCATACTTGGCGTGGGCCAGAGTGGCTATCCTACTATTCAACTGAAGAACTGCCTTAACACAGGTGAAATTACAGGCGCACCCGCCACAGCTTTCTGCTCGTGGATTAACAAGGGAGGCAGTTCTATGACGAATTGTGTCAACCTCGGCACCATCAATGGCGCTGATATGGCTGGCAACAAGTTCAGTTGGTACTGCCAACTCATCCGCTTCGAGCCCGGCACTTTGGCAATGACCAACTGCTACGACTTCAGTGAGTTCGACGATCAGGGCGCAGGCCACCAAGGCACCGACGGCGACTGGCTGACCGACGAACCTCTCGAAGGCGGCGAGCTTTGCTTCCTGCTCAATGGCGACCAGACAAACATTGCATGGTATCAACGCCTTGACACCGATGCTTACCCCGTACCTTATTATATAGAAGGCGGTAGGGTCTATGCAGGAGGAGAACTCAATTGCGACGGCACACCGCTTGACGTCAATGGCTATAGCAACTCTCCGAGCGGCACTATTCCTCCTCATGAGTTCGAGGACGGCTTCTGCCTCAACTGTGGCAACCCGCAACTTGACTACGCTCCCCTCGAGGGCGACTTCTACATGCTCAGCAACGGAAGCCAGCTTTACTGGTTCTCTCGCATGGTCAACGAGTTCGGTAAGGCAGACTGGAACGCACGCCTTGCTGAAGACATTGACATGACCGACTACAGCGACCTGTTCGAGCCTATCGGCAACGGCACAAATCCCTATCGCGGACACTTCGACGGACAGCAGCACCGCATCAGCGAGCTGCACATCAACTTCTCGGGCAACTACGTCGGCTTCATCGGTCGCTGTGGCAACGGCGCACTCATCGAGAACCTCTTGCTCGACGAGACCTGCTCCATCAGTACTGCTGGCGAATGTGTGGCCCTCGTAGGTGGCACCTACCAGATGGCAGGCAGCGTCACCCTTCGCAACCTCGGCAACATGGGCAACGTCTATGCTACCGGTGTGCAGGCCGCAGGCATCTTCGGCGGCAACACGGGCAGCCAGACAACACTCCTCATCGAGAACTGCTTCAGCACAGGTGCCATCGAAGGCAGCAGCGACGCAGCAGCACTCGTCGGCTGGGGCGGCAGCGGCGGCAAAGCAACTATCAACAACTGCTGGAGCTGCAGCGAAGTGTCTGGTTACAGCGAGGGCAAGGGCCTTTACTTCGCCCGCGTCACCGACGGACACCTCTCCAACAATTATTGCACCAGCGAGATTGAGCAGCAGGTGTCGCTCATCGGTTACGAAGAGATTATGGACGGTACGCTTTGCTACAAGCTCAATGGCGACCAGAGCAACATCGCATGGTTCCAGAACCTTGACAACGGCGGCGAAGTGGACGACCAGCCTCTGCCCTTCTCCAATGGTCACGCACAAGTCTTCCCCAAGGGCAAGATGCTTTGCGATGGCACGGTTGACCCCGCAGGTATGACCTATTCGAACAACAACGAAGTCGTCATCCCCGACCATAAGTTTGTGGATGGCTTCTGCACCGTCTGCGGACAGGAAGATACGAACTACACCGGATTCCTCTCCATCATTAGGAACGCCAACTTCACCAACGACAGCAACTTCTGGACAGGCAACGAGTTTGCCGTCAGCAACGGAGTGGCTGAGCAGGCAGGCAAGACCTTCGACACCTATCAGGACATCACCGACCTCGAGAACGGCGTGTATAAGCTCCGCTTGCAAGGCTTCAGCCGTGCTGCTGCTCTCAACAGCGAGGCTTACGAGGACTTCGAAGAGGACCTGATGCGCAACACCTACTACTATGCCGAGAGTGCCGGCAAGCGTCAGGCACGCCGTCTCGTTGACATCACTGCCGACGGCAAGGATGCACAGATGAACGGTGGCGTGGGCGAAGTGCAACTGCCCAATGGCGAATATGTGCCTGCGAACACGGCTGCCGCAGCTGTCTATATGGGCAAAGGCCACTATTGGAACAAGCCCCTTTACCTCGCTGTTGCCGACGGCACGCTGCGCATCGGCTTGAGCAATCAAATCAATGCCAAGGACGCTTGGAGCGTCATCGACCGTGTCCGCATTGAGTACGTCGGCAACGATGCCGCTGCCTACGCCCTCATTGCCCAGCAGATTGCCGACGACGCACAAGACCTTAATGACGTCCGCGGACAGGAAACACTCAAGGAAGCATACGAAGACATCCTGAGAAATGCAGAAGACCTCACCGACATCGACGCTATCCTCGACGCCGCCGACCAGGCTTCCCGCCTGCCAGACCAAATCAAGCTTAGCGTTGCAGCATACGACAACTACACGACTGCTGTTCAGGCCATCATTGAAGAATGGGAAAGCCGCGACGACCTCTTTGGCGAAGATGCAGACAGGCTCGAAACTTATCTGACACAAGAGGAAGCTCCTTCCAGCGAATTCCCCAACGGCACATACTTATATATTATAGAGAACCGTCAGCTCAACGCCGAGCAACTTGCCGAAGAGACACTCTTTGCACAGCAACTGCTGCAAGCTGCCATCCTGAACAGTGCCGGCGAAGGCTCCGACCTTACGTCCCTCCTCGTCAATCCCAAGTTCAACAACGAAACGGCTTGGAACGGTTGGACCGTCACCGAGGGTCGCACCGAAAGCGGCTACAACATGGTACATGGCGGCGGCTTCACCGACATCGTTCCCGTGGCAGCTGCCTACAACATGGGCTTTGAGGTCAGTCAGGAACTCACGGGGCTCAGCGACGGCATCTATGCCCTGACGGCTCAAGCCTTCTATCGCCCTGGTGCCGGTCACGAAGGTCTCTACGACGGCACCGACATCATTCCTGCACAGCTCTTCCTCGGCGAATATGCAACGCCCGTGCTGAGCGTCTATGCCGACCAGGTGAGCTACACCGAAGCGATAAACGGCGTCAACTGCCGCTACGATGCCACAGAGGACGAGTCCGCTCCGCATAATGGCGAACAGACGGGCGCACTGGATATAGACACCGGCGAAGGCTTCGTGCCCGACAATATCTATACCGCAAGCTTTGCCTTCAACGGCGGACGTTACACGCAGACGGCTTACGGCATCGTCAAGGACGGCAAGCTCTCCATCGGCATCCGCAACACGGGTAATCCCTGGCACGGAAAGAACCTGACCATTTGGGCCAACTTCCGGCTGACATTCCTTAACAAGAGTTCTGTTGCCATCAATAACATCCTCGACCAATACAGCGAACGCATCGACCTCCTCGACATGCAGCGCTTTGGCTTGGATTACTACTTCAGCCAGTCGCATATCGACGCCATCCGGAGTAAAGTGGCCGAAGCACGGAATGCCGGCACAGAGAGACAGTTGCAGCTCATCGAAGAGATGAATGCCGAGTTCCAAACTATTCCTGCCAGTGCCAACCTTTACAAGCAACTGCTCGACATCGGTCAGTTCGCTCAGGACATGGCCGACGGCCTCGAAGAAGGCAACCTCAAGGAAGAGATGTATGCCGTCTATGACGAAATCCAGGACATCGTTATCGATGGCAGCCTGACCGACGAAGAGGCAGAGCAGAAGATAGCAGAGCTCATGACGAACCCCATCATCGGCGGAGTAGTTTATGTTCAGGGCGACCTCTTCGACACAAACAGCGAGAACGGCGAATGGAACTACAGCCAGATGTGCTCGCTCTATCCCCTGCAGATGAACAGCGAGGGCAAGTTCGTGGGCACAGTCACCCTGCAAGACCGCAGTCACCGCGCCAATGCCGACCAGCGCGCAGGCCTCTTCTTCCGCCGCGTCAACACCATCTACAAGAGTGCCAACACCAACCGCAGCTTTATTACTCCCGCCCGTCATCACTTCGACGTGCAGGAGGGAGGCAGCGACTTCCAGGCACCCGGCGGAACATATAACATAGTGCTCGACCTCACCGACATGACCGTCGATTTCACCCCGCTGGACGATTACAACTGGCCGAACGCCGTCTTCGTGACAGGTACGCTCAACAACCGCCAAGGCTCGCTCATGCGCTGGAAGAACGACGAGCAAGTGCCCCTGCAGCATGTGGGCGGCGGCAAGTACGTCGGAGTGGTTGACCTCGTGAACGACAACGCCAACGCCTTCTGCTCGTTCGGCATCATGGCATGTCGCAGCATAGAGGACATGGTGAACTTCAGCCAGACGACACGCGGCAGCTGGACCGAGGCTCGCTACGGCAGCGAGACGCAATACCTCGAGTTGAGCAGCGGACAGGAAGCAACAGACCTCGTCCGTGGCCTCGACCGCACATGGCGCATCTCGCCTGCAGGCAAGTACCTCATCGAGTTCGACATGGACAAGGCATCCATGAAGGCCACCTTGCTCGACACGAAGGGCGCAGGCACCGAAGCCAATCCCTTGCAGATTGCAAGCAAGAACGACCTGCAGTCTCTGCGCGACCGCATGACCGACGGCAAAGTGCTCTATGCTAAGCTCGTCGCCGACATCGATATGAAGGGCGAAGGCTGGTGGCCGCTCAACAGCACCTTCTACGCCAACAGCTACGACGAAGGATACGACAAGGGCATCTTCCTCGATGGTAACAACCACATCATCAAGAACCTGACCATGGCAGTGAACGAGGAGAACGTGTTCGAGACAGGCTTCTTCGGCGCACTGGCAGGCACCGTCAAGAACCTCGGCTTCTACAATGCAAACGTCGAAGGCGGCAACGCACAGAACGTGGGCATCCTGGCAGGACAACTCGGCACGTACGAGGATGCCGCCATCGTCGATAAGTGCTACGTGCACGGCAAGTGCCACGTGGAAAGCACACCTCTCGTCAGAATCAACGCCGGAGCACTTGCTGGCGCCACTGCCGAAGCCACAGTCACCAACGTATATGCCAATGCCAGCATCAGCGGAAACGGCACAATCGGCGACTTCATCGGCAAAGGCAGCGAAGCCCTCACCGTCATCAACAGCTACTCCGCAGGCAAGGCCAACGGCAGCCAGGCTACCGCTGCATTCGGCGAGTTCGACGGCAGCACGCAGGACTTCCTCTACTATGGCATCCAGAACCAATCGGAAATCTGCGACATCGCCTGGAAATGGGAAGGCTGGCACGAAAACGGCACCATCGGCCTCGGCTGGCCACTGCTCCAGTGGCAGGTACAGCGCGGCGACTATGCGGCACTGTGCGGCTACGGCATACAGGGCGACCTGAACCACGACGGCAAGGTTGACATCGCCGATGCCGTGACCGTGCTCAACATCATGGCAGCCGGAACAGGCGACGCAGCAGCCGACCTCAACGCCGACGGCAAAATCGACATCGCCGACTTCGTGACCGTGCTGAACATCATGGCCATGCAATAAAGTACATAAGCCTGCGCATGAAACTATTGCTGTCCGCAAAAAGACAGCAATAGCCAAGACACAAAGAATATATCAAACCACCGGCTGCGCCTGAGGCGAAAGCCGAAGAACGGATTAAACGGATTTCACGGATTTAAGTCACGCTGACAATCAGCATAAAAGACAATCCGTGAAATCCGTTTAATCCGTTGTTATTATTTATGGCATCGCCTCATGGGACGTTTAGTAGCGGGCAACAATAATATCAAGCCATTGGTGTCCGGGTTTGAAAATTCCACGATGTACAAAAAGCCTTCCAGGCTTAAGATACAAACTGGCTTTACTCTGAAGCAAAGCAGTCTGGCCGATTTTACCGGACAGCATTATAATCGTAATATTAGTGTCCGGTAAAATCGGCCTGAAAGGCCATTAAGCTGTCAGCCCAGGGCA
>CAMKTM010000068.1 GCA_946415695.1 uncultured Prevotellaceae bacterium
GAGATGACGTGCGATAGAACTTGTGTTAATGAAATAACTTCCCCGGACAGCAATAGTTGTTTTTATTATTAGCGTTTCAACACATCCTTTTGTCCTTTTCTACCTTCGTCGCAAGGGGCTATGTTTGCTTGTACATGTAAAAGCAATTGCTTGTACATGTATAAGCAATTGCACGTACATGTACAAGCAAAGAATTCGCTGTGGCATGAAAGGATTAATCTGCTGCCGACCCGTCCGGTTCGGAGCTTTCTTGTCCTTGTGGCACTTCGTGAAGAGAGGAGGCGGAGTTGTCCGTTTCGCCCGAGCCGTTGAAGTCGTAGTTGAAGGACGTCGTGTCGGGGCGGTGATAGGAATAGCCCGACCCTGTCCATAGGCGCGGGTCGATGCCTTTGGCCGGCGGGAACTTGACGCGATACTTGCTGAAGTTCTCGTCGGAAAGGACAGCCTGTATGAACTCGCCGAAGATGGGGAGTGCCGTCCTGCTGCCTTGCCCGAGCTGTCCCGTGCGGAAGTGGATGCTGGGGTATTCGCCGCCAACCCATGCTCCGCCGACGAGTTTCGGGGTAACGCCCACGAACCAAGCGTCGGCATGGTTATTGCTGGTGCCTGTCTTTCCGCCGAACTCGGTATCGGCATAGAAGGGGCGGATGTAGTGCCAGAGGCTGCTGGATGTGCCGGAGAGTCCGCCGAGGAGCATTTTCTGCATGAGGTATGCGGAGCGATACGATATAGCTTTCTTCTCCTTCCGCTTGGCTTGATAGATGAGGTTGCCGTCGCGGTCCTCGATGCGCTCCACGAGCATCGGCATGTTGTAACGGCCATCGTTGGCCACGGTGCAATAGCTGTTGACCAGCTCCAGAAGGCAGACATCGCTGCTGCCGAGCACCATGGAACGCGTCTCGTTGAGTTTCGTCTTGATGCCCATGGCGTAGGCCGTCTTGGCGATGTTGTGGACGCCGCACTCCATGCCTACCCGCACGGCGACGGTGTTAATGCTCATGGCAAAGGCGCTCTTGAGCGAGACTTCCTCGTTGGAGAAGACACCGTCGGCATTATGCGGTGCCCAAACGCGGGGTTTGCCTTCCACGGTATCGACATAGGCAATATAGGAATCGGGACGATGGTCGATGGGATTAAGCCCCTGGTTCATGGCTTCGGTATAGACGAAGAGCTTGAAGGTGGAACCCGGCTGATGTCCGGCTCGAACATTATCCACCTGCCAGGAGCGGAAATCAATGTCGCCCACCCAGGCACGAACGAAGCGGGTGTCCGGCTCAATGGCAACGAAGCCCGTGTGCATGAAGCGGAGCATGTAGCGGACCGAATCGATGGTGCTCATCTCGCGCTCAATCGGGCCGTCGTAACTGAAAAGACGCACGCGATGCGGCTTGCGAAGATAGAAGTCGATGGAGTCGGCATTTCCCTGATACTTTGCCTTGAGCGCCCTGCCGTATGGCGAGCGGCGGGCGATGTCCTCGGCAAAGCCGACTATCTCCTGCCGCCGTGCGTTCTGCCAGGGATTGGTGCTTCCCCAATGCTCGTTGAACCGCTTCTGCACCACCTGCATCTGCTTCCTCACGGCAGCCTCGGCGTATGCCTGCATTCGGGAGTCGATGGAGGTGTAGATGTGCAGGCCGTCGGCATCGAGGTCCAGTTTGTTGATGGCATCATAGCCGGGCACAAGCCCTTGGGTACATAGCGAATCGATGTAGCTCTTGAGTGCTTCGCGGAAGTAAGGCGCCATGCCGTCCTGATAACTCTCGCTGGTGCGTGAACGCATGACAATGGGGAGCGCCATGAGGGAGTCGAGCTGCGAAGGCGATGCCTCGCTGCCATCGATGAAGATGTGATGATGGTCGTAAACCAACTGGAGCACCGTGTTGCGCCGCTGCAAACTGTTCTGGGGATTGAGGCGAGGATTGTAAAAGCTTGTCGCCTTGAGCAAACCCACCAAAGTGGCAGCCTGCTCGTAGGTGAGGTCTTCGGGCGACTGTCCGAAATAAGTGCGCGCTGCCGTCTTGATGCCGTATGCGTTGCTGCCAAAATCGACAGTGTTGAGGTACATCGTCAGTATCTCTTCTTTCGAGAAGAGCCATTCGAGTTTCTGCGCCACAATCCATTCCTTGGCCTTCATCACCAGTATCTTGATGCCGGGCAAGCGTCCGAGCAAACCCGTTGAATACTGCGTTCGGACGCGGAAGAGGTTCTTTGCCAACTGCTGCGTGATGGTGCTGGCGCCTCGCGAATGTCCACGCAAGATGTCCTTTGCCGCAGAGAAGAGTCCGACGATGTCGATGCCATGATGCTGGTAGAAGCGTTCGTCCTCGGTATCAATGAGGGTGCGAATCAGGATGGGCGAAATCTCTTCGTATGCGACGGGCGTTCGGTTCTCGTTGAAGTAGCGCCCCATCAGCACCTCGTCGCAGGTATAGACTTCCGAAGCCTCGTTCACCACAGGATCCTTGATGTCGGCAAAGCCCGGAGAACGTCCGAAGAGGTAACAGAAATTGAAGTCAACGGCAAGGAAAAACAGCATGACAAGAACCAAGAATGTCAAAAGCCAAAGGGCTGCCTTCTTGTACCAAGGCCCGGAATACATGTTATGCAACTTCATCATGGTTGTTAGAAGTTAGGGGATTAAGGGTTAGGAGGAAGAGGGAAGAATTAGGGATTGAAGTTGCTTACTGACTTCTAATCCCTCGCCACATACCTCTATCCATTGTATGCTTGAGTCGTGCGCGAACCATGTCATTTGTTTCTTGGCATAGTCGCGGGTGTTCTTCTTGATCTTCTCGATGGCGAAAGACAACTCCCACTCTCCGTCAAGATAGCGGAAAAGTTCCTTGTAGCCGACAGTATTCAGCGCATTCTCGCGGCGAAGCGGATAGAGGCGTCGGGCTTCGTCGAGCAATCCTTCTGCCATCATGGCATCCACACGCCTATTGATGCGGTCGAAGAGTTCCTGACGCTCGCGGCGCAACCCAATCTTTACTATCTGGAAGGGACGCGGCTTGCGCTCTTTCGTCAAGAAGGAAGAATAGGGACGGCCTGACGTGTAGCAAACTTCCAGCGCATGGACGACGCGCTTGGGGTTTCGCGTATCGGCTGTATTGTAATAATCGGGGTCAAGCAGACGGAGTTCGTTGCGCATCTCGTCAATCTCGCCATTGGAGAGTCTTTGGCGCAATGTCTCGCGCACCTCTTCATCGACGGAAGGGATGTCGTCTATGCCGTTGCATACGGCGTCGATGTACATCATGCTGCCGCCCGAAAGCAAAAGTGCCTGATGATTGTCACTTAGCTTTTCGATGAGCGAGAGCACATCCTGCTCGAAGAGGGCAGCGCTGTAGTAGTCGCCGATGTGGTGCGTGCCGACGAAGTAATGCTTTACCCTTTGCAGCTGCTCTGCTGTGGGAGCTGCCGTGCCTATCTCCATGCCTCGGTAAATCTGTCGGCTGTCGCAGTTAAGGATAGGACTTCCGAGCGTCTCGGCCATCTGCAAAGCAAGTTCTGTCTTGCCGACAGCCGTGGGGCCAAGCAGAACATAGAGCGTCATTATTCGTCTATTTCGTAGCCTTCGAAGTCGAGTTCATCTTCCTCGAACCCCTCGTCGCCATAGAACTTTTCAGCCTCCTCTTCAGCCTCCTCCGTCGTTTCAGAAGCCGGGCTGTCTTCCTCCCCTTGCGAAAGCGAGAGACTTTGGAGCGGAGCTTCTCCGTGTCGTCGATTCACGAGAGCTGCCTTCTGGCTTCTGCCGAAGACGTTCTCCGTGAGTTCCATCAGGAAGAAGCGTTTGCCTTCGGGGTCAAAGACGTATGCCAAACGCTGTCCCTCATCCTCGAGGAAATCGCCGATGCGGGTACGGGACATCACATCGATGTCCTCGTCGTAGCCTGCGTCTTCGTTGTCCTGAAGGCAAATGCGCTGCTTGACGCGCCACTCGTCATCGCAGATAAGGAAGCTCTGCTTCGCGTGCTCGCTGTACTTGCAGTCGTTCAAGATGAGTTGATGCAGCTCGGAGAACTTGGCGTCGCTGTCAACGAGGATCTCTAACACGAAGTCTTCTTTCTCTTGGCTGAATAGGGTTAGCTTTAGGGTCATATTGTGAGGTTATGAGGTTATGAGGTTGTGAGGTTGTGAGGTTGTGAGGTTGTAAGGTTGTAAGGTTGTAAGGTTATGAGGTTGTGAGGTTGTAAGGTTGTAAGGTTGTAAGGTTTTAAGGTTGTAAGGTTTTAAGGTTGTGAGGTTTTAAGGTTGTAAGGTTTTAAGGTTGTGAGGTTGTGAGGTTGTAAGGTTTTAAGGATTTAGGTTGTGAGGTTGCACCACCTTATAACCTGACAGCGAAGCGACCTCAAAACCTGACAGCGAAGCGACCTCAAAACCTGACAGCGAAGCGACCTCAAAACCTGAAACCTTATTCTCTATCTGATGAATCCGCGTTCGCTGTTGCGTATGAAGTCAAGGATGTATTCTATCTCTGGACTCATGGGGATTTCCTGCTCCACGCGGGCAAGGAGGTCGTTCAGTTTGCCTGTGCCTTGCAGGATGATTTGATAGGCCATGTGAATGTTGTTGATGAGGTCGCGGTCAAAGCCTCGACGGCGAAGTCCTATGGTATTCAGTCCGCAGAAGGCCGCCGGGTCGCGGGCAATGAGGCTGAAAGGCAAGACATTCTGCGAGAAACGCGTGCCGCCGCCCACCATCGTATAGCTGCCCACGCGGCAGAACTGATGCATCAGCACGCCGGCACTCAGGATGGCGTTGTCGTCGATGACAATTTCGCCGGCGAGTTTGGTGCTGTTGCCGATGATGCAACCGTTTCCCACAAGCGCATCGTGAGCGACATGGGCACCTTCCATGAGCAGGTTGTCGTTTCCGACGATAGTACGCCCCTTGGCTGCCGTGCCGCGATTGATGGTCACGTTCTCGCGTATCTTGTTGTTGTTGCCTATCTCCGCCGTGCTGTCTTCTCCTTTGAACTTAAGGTCCTGCGGAATGGCACTGATAACAGCACCGGGGAAGAAGATGTTGCCCTCGCCGATGCGGGCACCATAGAGCACCGTGACGCTGTTCATGAAGGTGTTGTTGTTGCCGATGACCACGCCCTTGTCGATATAACAGAAGGGGCCAATCTCGCAGTTCTCGCCGATGACGGCTTCCGGATGTATGTATGCCAGTGGACTTATCATATATATAATAGGTAATTGATAGTTAAATGTCAGACGACGCAACAGGGGATGTCTTTTGCTGGGTCACGACCCTGCAAAGACCTTGCCCTGGGTTATTTCATTTTTTCACTCGTTTCTTTGTTGTTTATCACTTGAGCCGTAAAGGTAGCCTCCGCCACGCAGTTCTCGCCGATGAAGGCATAGCCCTGCATGGTGCCGATGCTGTGACGCAAGGGGGCCACCAGTTCTACGCGGAATATCAGGGTGTCGCCGGGCACCACCTTCTGCCGGAACTTGACGTTGTCGATGTGCAGGAAGTAGGTGCTGAACGTTTCCGGCCTCTCCTTGTCATGCAGGACGAGCAAGCCTCCCGTCTGAGCCATGGCCTCTATCAGCAGGACGCCGGGCATGACGGGCTCGCTTGGGAAGTGTCCCACGAAGAAGGGTTCGTTGCTCGTCACGTTCTTGACGGCCACGATGCTGTTCTCCTTTATATCCACGACTTTGTCAACCAACTGCATGGGATAGCGGTGGGGCAACAAAGACCTTATCTTGCCAACGTCCATCAAAGGCGTTTTGTTGGGGTCATACTTAGGCGCCTGCACCTCGTGCTTGCGTATCTCCTTGCGCATCATGCGCGCAAACATATTATTTATGGTATGCCCGGGGCGGGTGGCGATGATGCGTCCCTTGATAGGCTTGCCGATGAGCGCCATGTCGCCAATGATGTCGAGCAGCTTGTGACGTGCCGGTTCGTTGTCCCAGACCAAGGGCTTATGCTGAATGTATCCGAGGTCTGTGGCATCGTGATGTTCGGCGCCTGTCAGTTTACAAAGTTTGTCGAGGTTCTCCTGCGTGGTCTGTCGCTCATAGATGACAATGGCATTGTCCAGGTCGCCGCCCTTGATGAGACCCGCTAAGAGCAGTTGCTCTATCTCGCGTACAAAGACAAAGGTTCGGGCTGCCGCCACTTCGGTGACAAACTTGTCCATGCTGTCGAGCGTGGCAAACTGGCTGCTGAGCACTTTGCCGTCGAAGGCTATCATGCTGGTAATGGAGAAATCCTCGTCGGGAAGGAGCGTGATGCAAGCACCAGTCTTGTCATCGCGGAACTCCATCTTCTTGGTGATGTAGTAATAGTCCTTCGGTGCATCCTGTTCGGCAAGCCCCACACGCTGTATCTCGCGGACAAACGGCTCAGCACTGCCGTCGAGGATGGGGATTTCCGGCCCGTCAACCTGAATGAGGACATTATCGATGCCCAAGGCATAGAGGGCTGCCAGCGCATGTTCCACCGTGCTGCATCGCATATCGCCCTTGCCAAGCACCGTGCCGCGCTGCGTGTCAACCACATTCTCAGCCACTGCATCCATGACGGGCTGACCGGGCAAATCTACTCGCTGTATCTTATAACCTTGACCTGCAGGCAAAGGCAGGAATGTCACCGTGAGGCGCAGACCTGTGTGAAGGCCTTTTCCGCTAAGCGAAAAACTTTCTTTTAGTGTATTCTGCTTTAACATGTTTCAATTGTCAACTTTCATTCTTCTTTTATATCAAGTTGCTGCTTCAGCATTTTGATTTCCTTTTTCATCTGATTCATATCCGCCCACATATCAGGCAGGTTCTTGAAGATGGCACTGCTCCTCCAGAAATTGCGGCCATCAATTGCAGGAGCTCCCAAAACGGCTACTCCTTCCTTCTTGATGCTATTGGGGATGCCAGACTGGGCACCTGCCATCACGCGGTTGGCAATGGTGGCATGGTCTGCAATGCCGACCTGTCCGCCGAACATGCACCACTCCCCTACCTTCGTGCTGCCTGCTATGCCTACCTGTGCCGACATTACCGTATGGCTGCCGATCTCGTCGTTGTGGCCTATCTGCACCAAGTTATCGATCTTCACGCCGCTGTGTACGACAGTAGCTCCCATGACGGCACGGTCAATACAACTGTTGGCACCAATCTCCACGTCGTCCTCGATGATGGCGATGCCTATTTGGGGTATCTTCTCGTAGCCCGTCTCGGTGGGCTGGAAGCCGAAGCCGTCTGCTCCGATGACACATCCGGCATGGAGCACACACCGCTGGCCGACACGGCAATCATGGTAGATGACAGCATTACTATATATTTCGGTATCGGCACCGACCTTGGCGCCGCGACCTATCGTGACGTGTGGGTGCAGGATGCAGCCCTCTCCTATCTCCACGCCTTCGGCAATGGCAACGAACGGACCGATATAGCACCGCTCGCCAATCTTTGCGGTCGGGTCGATGAAGGCGAGGTCGCTGATGCCTTCCCGCTTGGGCTTCATGCTTTCATATATCTGCAAGAGTTTGGCCACGGCCTCACGAGCATTGGGCACTTTAATAAGTGTCGCCTTTATCTCCTGCTTCGGCTCGAAATTCTCGTTGACGAGAACAATGCTGCTCTCTGTTTGATAGATGTATTGCTCGTACTTGTCGTTAGCCAGGAAACTGATGCAGCCGGGCCTGCCTTCCTCTATCTTTGCGAAGTTGTTTACTTTGGCCTCGGGGTCGCCAACGACGGTGCCGCCTATCAGGCCTGCTATCATTTGTGCTGTGAATTCCACGATTATATTTACTATTTAACGATTTACTACTTACTATTTAATAGTTCTGCCATCTGAAGGGCTACTTCCTTTGCTTTCTCGGCGGCGACCTGTGCAAAGCGCTCTGTCTTGTCGGCATAGATGATGGCACGACTGCTGTTCACCAGCAAGCCGCAGTCCGCTATCATGCCATACTTGCAGACCTCCTCGAGGCTGCCGCCCTGAGCACCCACGCCGGGAACAAGCAGGAAAGCATTCGGCGCAACCCGACGGATGTCGCGGAACATCTCGCCGCGCGTAGCACCGACGACGTACATCATGTTCTCATCGTTGCCCCACTCCTGGCTCTTGCGAATGACTTTCTCAAAGAGACGCTCGCCATCCTTATCTTCCGTGAGCTGGAAGTCGAGCGAGCCCTTGTTGCTGGTCAAGGCGAGCAGGATGACCCAATGATTCTTTTTAACTCCCTCTCCCTCGGAGAGGGTTGGGGTGAGGCTAATGAAAGGCGTCACGCTATCCTCGCCCATGTAGGGAGCGACGGTGAGCGCATCGACGTCGTACTCGCCGAAGAACGTGCGTGCATACATCTGGCTGGTGTTGCCGATGTCGCCACGCTTGGCGTCAGCTATGATGAATTGGTCGGGATAGTTCTGCTTCAAGTACTTAACCGTCTTCTCGAAAGCCATCAGTCCCTTCACTCCGAACGCTTCGTAGAAGGCAAGGTTGGGCTTGTAGGCGATGCAATAAGGTGCAGTCGCATCGATTATGGCCTTGTTGAAAGCGAATATAGGGTCGTCTTCCTTCAGCAAGTGCTCGGGTATCTTCTTCAAGTCGGTATCGAGGCCGACGCAAAGGAAACTCTTCTTCCTTCGTATGTTTGCTACTAATTCCTGTCTTGTCATGTGTTAAGTTTCTTTACGATGACTCTTATTAAGCCTATCACTACGGCTGCTGCCACGGCAATAACTATCCAAACTCCTAAGAAGGCCCATCCGTTTTCTCCCCACCCGAGCCATTGCTGTAGAGTTGGAGTAAGCACTCCCGCCACAACTATTGCAATAAAGTCTGGCCAATGTTCCTTCCAGTCGGCTTTTATTCCGGCCCAAGTCCATTCTTGCTTGACATCATTCCAAAATCCCATGTCGTCGTATTGTATTCTTTTATAGTTCAGATTCCTTGAGTCTCTCTGCGTTCTCTGCCACGATGAGGTGGTCGATGCAGTCCTGGATGTTGCCGTCCATGAAGGCGGGCAGGTTATAGATGGTGTATCCGATGCGGTGGTCGGTGATGCGGCCCTGCGGGTAGTTGTAGGTGCGTATCTTTGCCGAGCGGTCACCCGTCGATACCATCGTTTTGCGTCGGCTGGCGATGTCGTCAAGGTACTTCTGGTGCTCCTTGTCGTAGATGAAGGTGCGGAGGCGGGCCAGGGCACGTTCCTTGTTCTTCGGCTGGTCGCGCGTCTCGGTACACTCCACGAGAATCTCTTCGTCTTGGTTCGTGAAGGGGTTGCGCCAGATGTAGCGTGCACGGACACCAGACTCCACCTTGTTGACGTTCTGTCCGCCGGCGCCGCTGCTTCGGAAGGTGTCCCACTTGATGGCGCCTTCGTTGATTTCTACGTCGAACTCCTCGGCCTCGGGCAGAACGGCTACTGTTGCTGCGGAGGTGTGGACGCGGCCTTGAGTCTCGGTGACTGGCACTCGCTGGACGCGATGTACGCCGCTCTCGTACTTCATAATGCCATAGACACCTTCGCCGGTCACGGAGCAGACGATTTCCTTGTAGCCGCCGACGGCACCTTCGCTGTAGCTGCTGACTGCCATCTTCCAGCCTTTCATCTCGAAGAACTTCGAGTACATGCGGAAGAGGTCGCCTGCGAAGAGTGCTGCCTCGTCGCCTCCTGTGCCGCCGCGTATCTCGAGCACGATGTTCTTGTCGTCCTCGGGGTCGGCAGGCACGAGCAGAAGCTTTATCTCTTCCTCCAGTTCGGGAATGCGCTTCTCGCTCTCGGCAAGTTCCTGGCGAAGCATCTCCTTCGTCTCGGCATCTTCCTCGATGGCGAGCATCTCCTTGGCGTCGGCCACGTTCTGCAGGCAGCCGATGTATTCCTTGCGGGCCTCGACAATCTTGCCGAGGTCCTTGTATTCCTTGGTGAGCTTGACGTAGCGCTTTTGGTCGGCAATGACGGCGGGGTCAGTAATGAGTGTGCTGACCTCTTCAAAGCGGCTCACAAGGCCGTCGAGCTTATCGAGTAGCGTGTTACTTTCTGCCATGCTTGTGGTTCTTTTTCTTGTGGGTTAGGTAGAACTGCCGCCAAGCGAAGAACATGACGACGAGCAGTGCTGCTAAAAGTATGTATTCCATAACCTTTCTGTTCTTGTTTTAGACCACTTCTCGCGGGTTCTTCCGCTCTATGCTTTTGTTGATGTAGAGGTAGATAAGCATCCAACCTATTGCGCCAAGGCTGTGCAGGAGGCCGTGGAACCAGTCGCCCTCGATGAAGGCGCGGAAAGCCCATTGCCCGAGAAAGATGAAGCAAAGCATACAGCCCATCTGCTTCAGCCAATCCTTTGTGGTGTAGTTTGTTATCTTCATCTCTTTCATCTCACATTTATCATTTAATCATTTACCATTCTGGTTCTCCCCTCCTTTGGAGGGGTCGGGGAAGGCTTAATACTCAAACTCTCCGAACTCGCTCTTGATGGTGAGGCTCTTCTTGCCTTCTTCGATGCGGCCGACGACCTGTGCGTCGATGTTGAAGCTCTTGGAGATGCTGATGACCTTCTCGGCATCTTCGGGAGCGACATACACTTCGAGGCGATGGCCCATGTTGAACACCTTGTACATCTCTGCCCAGTCGGTTCCGCTCTGCTCTTGGATGATCTTGAAGAGCGGCGGCACGGGGAACATGTTGTCCTTGATGACGCGGCAGTTGTCGCCCACGAAGTGGAGCACCTTCGTCTGAGCTCCGCCCGTGCAATGCACCATGCCATGTATCTTCGGACGCATCTCGTCGAGCATCCTCCTGACGACCGGCGCGTAGGTTCGCGTGGGGGAGAGGACGAGTTTGCCGACGTTTGGCAATGAAGAATGAAGAATGAAGAATGAAGAATTTGCTGCCGCCGTGGTCTTTCCCGTTTTGCTTTCCTGTCCGGTAGGAAATTCTTCATTCTTCATTCTTAATTCTTCATTTAAGCGATAGCGTCCGCTATACACCAGCTCCTCGGGCACGGCGTGGTCGTAGCTTTCGGGATACTTCTCGGCCAGCTCTTTGCAGAAGACATCGTGGCGGGCGCTGGTGAGTCCGTTGCTGCCCATGCCG
>CAMKTM010000069.1 GCA_946415695.1 uncultured Prevotellaceae bacterium
CGACAGTATTTATTATGAATTATGAATTGTGAATTATGAATTTACGCAGTTTAGTCGTCCGCACCTTGACAGGTGTCATATATGTCCTGCTGCTTGTGGGATGCACTACTTATAGTCCCGTCAGTGCCTTCTTCTTCTTTGCCATCGTGGCGGCAGCCACATTGTGGGAGTTCGGCACGCTGATGAACAATCATGTAGGCGCCAAGATGCCCCGCCCCATCAACGCGATGGCAGGCGTCGTGCTTGTGGCAGCCATATGGCTCAGCGCCATCGCCAGTCCGCAGACAGCGCAGATGTTTTCGCTCTATGGCTTGCTCCTGCTCTACATCATCGTCAGCGCACTCTACCGCCGCAGCCAGCAACCCCTGAAGGACTGGGCACTCTGCTTTGCCTCGCAAGTCTATATTGCCCTGCCCTTTGCCCTGCTGCCACTGCTCAGCATCGTCTATGACGCTGGAACGGGGGCCTTGGCCTACAACTGGATTTATCCCCTTGCCCTCTTCATCTTCCTTTGGGTGAACGACACCTTCGCCTACCTCTGCGGCTGTTCGCTGCAACGGTACATCCCCTACAAGCTCTTCCCGCGCATCTCGCCGGGGAAGTCGTGGATAGGCAGCATCGGCGGCGGACTTTTCACCCTGCTTGCAGCCATCGTCATCTGGTGGTTGGACAATGGTCAATGGTCAATGGTCAATGGTCAATCCTCTATGCCCTTGCTCCGCTGGCTGGGCTTTGCCCTCGTCGTCATCGTCTTCGGCACATGGGGCGACCTCGTGGAGAGCCTCATCAAACGCCAGCTCGGCATCAAGGACAGCGGCCACATCCTGCCCGGCCACGGCGGTATGCTCGACCGCTTCGACAGCGCCCTGCTCGTCATCCCCGCCTCCGTCATTTACTTCATATTGACATAGTGAAAATTAGAGAATAAGAAATGTAGAAATGTAGTTTTTTCTTATTTTCTTAATATCTTATTTTCTTATTTCCATAAAAAGTCGTATCTTTGCAGCGCAATTGCCCAGATGGTGGAATTGGTAGACACGAGGGACTTAAAATCCCTTGGCCAGTGATGGCCGTACGGGTTCGATTCCCGTTCCGGGCACTTTTGATGGAAATCAAAGGAAACGAAAAACCGATAAAACGCAAGAAAATTAAGCACTTACGTTTGTCGGTTTTTCGTTTGTTTTCTGCTGGGGTGTAAATTTTTGCGCATTTTTACACCCTATTTACACCCCAATATCAAATTATTTTCTTACCTTTGCAACGAAAAGAAACAATAAACAAACGAAAGGAAAGAAAAATGGCAACGAAACGAGTTCCAAAGGATATGCAACGGGGCAATATCCGATTGTTAAGCACTGACAGCACCGACAACCCCAAATTGTATGCCAAAACTTTGTCCGATGGGCGCGAAAGCCTGTACCTTGAATTTTACTTCGGATATAGGAAAGTGTACGATGAGCGAAAAGACATGGAAGTCGTGAAGCATGACAGGCGCAAAGAGTTCCTGCATCGCTACCTGTGGCAAGCCCCGAGAACACCATTAGAGAAACAGCATAACAAAGACACGCTGGAACTTGCGAAGAAAATACGCTATGAGAGGCAAGAAGAATTTAAGGAAAACAAAGACGGCTATCGCTTGCGCAAGGATAGAAATATAAATTTCCTTGAATACTTCCAAATATACATAGATGGCTATACAAAGAAGGATAAGCGAAACCTTCAACTCGCGTTAAAACGATTTAAGTCTTTCCTCATCGAAACGCCCGAATACAAGAAATATAAAGACTACCTACGCCCCGACCAAATTACAAAGGACATGATGGAAGCCTTCACAGAATACCTGCAAGCCACCAGCACAGGCGAAGGCGGGCACACACTATACCAACGCTTCAAGAAGGTTATTAACTACGCAATCGAGCATGATGTCATGCTGAAGAACCCCTGCAAGGGCGTAACTATATGCGTAGATGAGCAAATGCTCCGAAAGGATGTGCTTTCCACTGAAGAAATAGAAACGCTCATCCAAACCCATGTAAAGCAAGAGAACACAGAAATACGTCGGGCGTTCATCTTCTGCCTATATACCGGGCTGCGCTTCTGCGACGTGAAAGACCTCACGTTCTCCAATGTGGACTATTCCAACCGCCTTTTGCATTTTGAGCAAAACAAAACGCGGGGACATAGCGCAAGTAGTGGCGTAATAATTCCGCTAAACGATGGGCTGTTAGGCCTCATCGGAGAGCAACAGCAAAGGGATGTGCTTATCTTCAATCTTCCAAGCCATACAATGTGCCTTAAAGCCTTGCGACATTGGACGGCAAAGGCGGGAATTGCGAAGCATATAACATGGCACTGCGCCCGTCACTCGTTTGCCGTGAATATCCTCAACAATGGCGCAAACATTAAGACGGTTTCAAGCCTGCTGGGACACTCCACTTTGCGACATACGGAGAAATACACCCGAGCCGTAGATAAGCTCAAATCCGACGCAATAGACAGCTTGCCAGCCCTTAACCTTGCCAACCTGTAATCGTAACACTATGGAAGGAATAATAAGCCTATACGACATATTTGCACAGCATCGTAATTGGTACGACTACCAGGAAGAAGAACTTACGGGCGAAGTGTGGATGCAAATTAAGCAGGAAATGGCGCAAGCTTCAGCAGACTTCGCAATAAGACTGACACAGCTGGGGGAGCGATGGCGCAATGCTGTTGAAAAGAATATAGAGAAGCTTCACACAACGGCAAGTGTTCGTGCTGTAAGCAATAAGGCAAGATGCGAGCGATACCGGGATGCTTTGAAAGAGTTCTCTATTTGTGTAAGGCTTGCTTTAGAAAACATCTTCACGAAGTCAGAGTTAAACGACCTGCATCCCTTGACACGCTATTGGCTTGGAACGGAAGAACTGCGCACAATGGTAGTTCATACGGAACTTTCAAAAGAAGAAGCTGGGGATGTCTATAAAAACAAACTGCAAAGCTTTCCTGTTAGGAGAATGTTTCTTGAAATTCCTTTCCTCGGACGTTATACTGTGTTCGGGTACAAAGGAAAGGCTACGGATGAGGCTTCAACACCTGAAGGACAGCAACCAGCCGGAAATGAGGATGAGGCTTCAATACCAACTATTCATCCCATAAATAACGACCTCGGAGCACTTGAAAATCTTATATACAGACGTGCGTTAAAAAAAGGTTATATCCGATTGGACGGCCAAGACCATTATACAAAGGGTAGTGCTACGTGGGCTTTAATAGCTTATATGTGTGGGCGTATATACTGCAAAGATAGAGTTAAGGAAGATTATACACTTTTCAAGGGGCGCAACTTCCCAGCGCAACAAGTGAAAGAATTATTTAATGGCGTGGATATAGCAAACCACCGCGACCAATTAGATAAAGATAAACCACCAAGAAATTACAGCAAGATAGATGAACTATTCAAAAACCCCGAGGCAAGCCATTAAGTTTGCCTTTTTCTTTAGGTAAATTTAGGCAAGTTTAGGCAAGTTTAGTTTATTCTTTAGGAATTAAGGCTTTTAGTAGTCTTTTCCTGTATGTGTTTTCTGTTCGTTTCACTTTGTCTTACCTTTGCAAGCAGAAAACCACCGATGAGGGGTGCGAACCTCAAAAGTGGAAGCAAAGGTAAGGAACGGGGCGCGCCTCGCACACACGCCACAATCCGAGCCACAAGTTAAACAATAATAAATATAACTATGGCCGAAGAATTAATTAAAGTGGCTGATCTGATTGCGGAACGCATCACAGGACTACAAAAAGAAGTACTTACTGCGGATGAAGCTGCATCGTATTTAGGTATGAGCAAAAGCTACCTGTATAAGCTTACGATGGGCAGGAAAATTCCCTTTTACCGACCTATGGGGAAGATGGTGTACTTCAATCGCAAGGAACTGGAGCAATGGCTTCAAGCGAACCGATGTGCTACCGACGAGGAACTGAATGAACAGGCACAAGCCTATTGCATGAAAGGGGGCAAATAATGGACGCATACGACAATGACGTGCGCGAGCCTTCAAACCTTCCGCCACTACCAACGAGCGAAGAATTGGAAGCCCGACGAAAAGCCCAAGCTTTCCAAGATGCTTGCGGAATGTTCAATGTAAAGTCTGCGAACCAAACATTAGAAGAAGCTGCACAGCGACCGAACCCCGTGCAATTGTGGCTTTCTTTATGGTACGAACATGAAACCTGCTGTGTGTTTGCTGACAGCAATGTGGGTAAGTCCGTATATGTTATTCAAATGGCTTCAGAGATAGCAAAGAAGCAAAAAGTCCTATACTTTGACTTTGAACTATCGGACAAGCAATTCCAATTGAGATATTCAGATGAAGATGGAAATCTTCACAAGTTCCCCGAAGGATTGTTCCGGGTAGATATAAATCCCGAGGCATTGGACGTAGGACATGACTTTGAAGATGCCGTTATTAAGAATATAGAACAAATTGCATTGTACGTTAAGGCAAGCGTCGTAATCATTGATAACTTGACATGGCTGTGTAATGCGTCCGAGAAAGGAGAGGCAGCAGGTTCTTTTATGAAATCCCTGTTAGGGCTTAAGATAAAGTACGGCTGGAGTTTGCTTGTCATTGCTCACACTCCGAAGCGGAACTTGACGAACCCAATCACACAAAACGACCTTGCCGGAAGTAAGAAGCTGTTTAATCTGTTTGACTCTGCTTTCAGCATTGGAATGTCTGCGAAAGACTCCAATCTTCGATATGTCAAGCAACTCAAAATCCGAAGCGGCATACTTGAATATCATGCGGAGAATGTCATGGTGTACGAAATTGAAAAGACAGGTTCTTTTTTGCACTTTGCTTTCCGAGGATATGCTACGGAAAAGGAACATCTTAAAGAGATTGACAAGAAAGAGGAAATCGCGCTTAAAGAGGCTATCATACAGCTTCAGAGCGAAGGAAAAACTCAAAGGGAAATAGGTAAAGAGTTAGGCATTAGTGCCAGCAAAGTTTGTCGTATTCTAAAGAAATAACAACCTCGTTTTGTTTCGGTGTTTCATGCGCAAAACGTGAAACACTGAAACAAATGAAACAAATGAAACAAGTGAAACAAGTGAAACAGATGAAACAAGAAATTAAAGAAATGACGAAGGGCATTGATTTGTCCGATTGTCTGTTAGACTTCACAAAAGACTATCGCGAAGTGTTAGAACACTACACAGTCAATGAGCATGGCGATTTAATGATGCTGTACGAAGGCAAGTGGCGCATACTTATTGAGCGCGAAAGACTTTCCGAAGATGATTGGATAAGTCACAGGAAAGGAAAGTGCCGCAACTTTGGGGAATTTGTAGCGGCATATCTGAAGGCTTGCGAATTGGCTGGGATAACGGAGTTAAGCATACGCTTGTACGAATTTAGCTGTTCATACAGATATGCCAACGAATAGGGATGCCGTAGAAGCCTATACAATCGCCCTGTAACGCATTAAAAACACTTAGATGTATGTAATTACACTCGCAAACATTTAATGCCTTAAATCGCATAAAAATGGCTTTTCTCGCGCGCGGATATAATAAGGTGTAAACATTGTAAAATTGAAATAACTATGGAACAAAAACCGACAAGAAAAGATGAACTTATCTTCATGGCTGCTGTGCATTTTTACGCTGCCAAACTTGCACGAAACGGAATACCACAAATTTGGGATTGTGTGAAGGATGCAAAAGACCTGTACAAGGCTGTCACAAACGACCAACCATAAAGAAAAAAGAACCAAAAAAGAAAGACAGCTACGCCCGTAATAACGGGCTTCGCTGTTTGACAACCACTGAATGCGCTTGCGCGCCTTTGCCCTGCCCCGACGATGAGGCTGCCAGCATCACATCATGGAAGCCTCATCCCTGTATGCCGTCGGCCATGACTACCAGCCATAAACCCGCACGGCCTTTTTTATTTGCCCTTTGCCATACTCCGAAATCCACTTGCCTAATCGTCTGTTAGTTTGGCACATTTTGAAATTCTCATTTTTCCCATGCCTCCGAATAACGCAATAATAACCGCGAAGTGTCTTGAAAAGCACATTTCACACTAAAAAGCCCATGAAATTAGACTAACTCCCACATTTTACAGGAAAAGGATTGTTTGCCGCATGATATATTGCCTTATCATGATAACTTCAAGCGAAAAGAGGACGTAAACCAGCAAGGCTATTATGCCGGATATATGGAACTATAACACAGAATGGATATGAGGGCAAAGCATGAGGCACAAAAGGGCTATTATACCACGATTGCGACGAAAATAAGCCATGCGGACAAGGCGAAGCTTGTAAGCATCGCGGAAGGCTTCAAGATGTCGTTTTATGAACTTCTGCAAGCATTATTGTTGGCATTGGTGCGTTACTTTGATGCTGAAAGTTTGGTAACATACGACCATAACGCCATGATGAACGCCTTTGCCAATACCATATTTTCATTAAAAGGCAGCTTCAGCCCCTTGTCATTAACAGGGCATGAAAAGCGGAACATCAATCGCGCCATATTGTTTGTTCAGCAGAACCCGAAACAGCTGCCGCAATTGCTCGCTGTCAGCAAAGCGCATGACGGCAATATGAAAGAAACGTATAACTTTGACACGATGCTGTATGAGTTCCTGCGTTCCATAGATAACGAAGTATTGCAAACCCTGTGTGAAGAAAAAGCCAGCCGGGGATATTTCAGCCTTTTGCAAACACTGCATGACATCGTATTGGAACGAACGCCATTGCACGACCAAATGGCCGACGAAATAGCGGAAATGTTCACAGACATACGACCTATAACAGGGGAACACATCAACAATGAAGTGTTCTATCGTAGAAATTACGAAAGTAAAAGAAATGGCGAAAGCTGTATAATTCCGACGCGACGCAAAACGACACTTGCGTAACAAAAAACTGCAAGAAAATTTCCCTATGACTATACACTCTCTGTAAGAGTGTGTATGCCATAGGGAAAGGCCATGCACAATTTAACTGAATTTACACCATTTTACACGCTTTCATGTTATTTCCGACGTTGAGGCTGCCAGCATCACATCATGGAAGCCTCATCCTTGAAAACGCATCGCTACCTGTATAGTGTAAAAGATGGGTATAAAACCCTCAAAAAGGTAGGTTTTTGTTCAAATTTACACCCCTTTTACACCCCACGACGCAAAAATGCTTTGTTAGTATTTGTATTTCAATACATTACAAAAATAGTTTTGTTCCCGTTCCGGGCACTTGCACGCTTGCAAACAGCAATCCCCCATGCCTCGAAAGAGACGTGGGGGATTGCTTTTTGGGGGCTTTCGGCGTTCCGGGGAGGACGCTGCGGCGCTTCCTTGTTTACGACTTCCTGCGGCGAAGAGTTTGCTTGTACATGTAAAAGCAATTGCTTATACATGTACAAGCAATTGCACGTACATGTACAAGCAAACAACATGCTGTGGCGTGTAAGGTAAAAGAGCGGGGTTGGCTTGCTTTCTGCGGACGGCTGCCGTTTTCTACAGGCGGTCTGCTTCTTTGAGCACGGGGAACTTGTCGCGGAAGGCGTTGAGGCGCTTCAGGTCGAGTGTCTTCGTCACGACGGATGCTTCGCCTGCGGGGCAGGATGTGGCAAAGCCGAAGGGATTGACAATGGCCGTGCCGCCGCTGTACTCGCAGACGGGGTCTTTGCCTATGCGGTTCACGCCCAGGACGTAGCATTGGTTCTCTATGGCTCTTGCCTGCAACAGGATGTTCCAGGCATGGGTGCGGACTGCTGGCCATGAGGCAACGCAGATGAGCGCGTCGTAGTTGTCCCTGTTTCTTAACCAAAGCGGGAAACGCAAGTCGTAGCAAATGCTGAGATGAAATCGCACGCCGCGCCAATCAACCGAAACAGACGCATTGCCAGGCGTGTAATGCTCCGTCTCGCCACCGTAGGAGAAGAGGTGGTGCTTGTCGTACCATTGAACATTGACCATTGAACATTGACCATTTTCACTCGGTTTGATGAAGTACAGCCTGTTCCTGAATGAGCCGTCCGGCAACTGCACGGCGATGCTTCCTGCCACTGCCGCATCCAGTTCGTTTGCCATCCGCTGCATCCATTGCAAGGTCTCGCCTTCCTCGTCTTCGGCAATGCTTTGCGGTTCTGTTGTGACGCCTGTGTTCCACATCTCGGGCAGGACGTAGAGGTCGCTCTTCTCTGCCGAGCGCATCAGCTGCTCTGCCGTCTTGCGGTTGGCGGCAGCATCAAGCCAGGCAATGTCCATCTGTATCAACGAAACCTTCATATCTTCGTTCTTTTGCACAAAAGTACGAAGAATTTAATAATTCACAATTCATAATTCATAAATATTTTGTACTTTTGTGGGGGAAATGGTTAGATGTCCATTATTTATTATGAATTATTAATTAAGAATTATGAATTATCAAAAGTCACTGCCAGAGAATGCTTTCCGCGAACTGCGCGAAGGCGAAACGTACGAACCCATGATGCCGGCAGAAAGCACGCCGCGGGAAGTCAACCTGTGGTCGGTCTGCTGGGGCATCCTCATGGCTGTCATCTTCAGCGCAGCCGCAGCCTACTTGGGGCTGAAGGTAGGCCAGGTCTTCGAGGCCGCCATCCCCATCACCATCATCGCCGTGGGCGTCAGTAGTGCCACGAGGCGCAAGAACAGTCTCGGCGAGAACGTCATCATTCAGAGCATCGGTGCCTGTAGCGGTGTCATCGTGGCCGGTGCCATCTTCACCCTGCCTGCGCTCTATATCTTGCAGGCCAAGTATCCGGAGATGACGGTCAACTTCCTCGAAGTCTTCCTCGCAAGTCTGCTTGGCGGCATCCTCGGCATCCTCTTCCTCATTCCTTTCCGCAAGTATTTCGTAGGGGAGATGCACGGCAAGTATCCTTTCCCTGAGGCCACAGCCGGCACGCAAGTCCTGGTGAGCGGCGAGAAGGGCGGCGCACAGGCCAAGCCTCTGATGATAGCAGGCCTGCTGGGCGGTCTCTACGACTTCGTGGTCGCCACCTTCGGCCTTTGGCACGAGAACTTCACGAGCCGTGCCCTGCTTTGGGGCGACACGGTGGCCGAGAAGGCAAAGCTCGTGCTGAAGTGCAACACGGGCGCCGCCGTCCTGGGCATGGGCTACATCGTCGGCCTGAAGTACGCCTTCATCATCTGCTGCGGCTCGGCCCTCGTCTGGTGGGTCATCGTGCCTGCCATAGCCCTCTTCTTCCCCGAACTTGAAGTTGGGGAAGGCATCACGGCAGCCATGGCGAGCCCCGAAGTCATCTTCAAGTACGCCAAGAGCATCGGCATAGGCGGCATCGCAATGGCCGGCGTCATCGGCATATATAATAGCCGCAAGGTAATTGCTCAGGCCGTGAGACTGGCAGCCTCCCCCAACCCCTCCAAAGGAGGGGGGAATCGTTCCGCCGCCTCGCCGTTGGCTTCCCCTTCAACCGCCGTCTCGCCGTTGGCTTCCCCTTCAACCGCCGCCTCGCCGTTGGCTTCCCCTTCAACCGCCGTCTCGCCGTTCACCCCTCCTTTGGAGGGGACGGGGGAGGCTGTTCGCACCCAGCTCGACCTGCCGATGCGGTTCGTCACCTTCGGCATCGTCCTGGCGCTCGTGCTCACCTTCCTCTTCTTCCACTTCGATGTGATGGGCGGCAACTGGACCTTCAGCATCGTTGCCATTCTCGTGGTCGGCATCATCACGTTCCTCTTCACCACCGTCGCAGCCAATGCCATCGCCATCGTCGGCACGAATCCCGTGAGCGGCATGACCTTGATGACGCTCATCTTGGCCTCCGTCGTGATGGTAGCCGTGGGCTTGAGCGGCACCAGCGGCATGGTGGCAGCCCTCATCATGGGCGGCGTGGTCTGCACTGCCTTGAGCATGGCGGGCGGCTTCGTCACCGACCTGAAGATAGGCTACTGGCTGGGCTCCACGCCCCGCAAGCAGGAGACGTGGAAGTTCCTCGGCACGCTGGTCAGCGCCGCCACCGTGGCCGGCGTCATCATGATACTGAACAAGACATACGGCTTCACCGACGGCACGCTCTCCGCACCGCAGGCCAACGCGATGGCCGCTGTCATCGAACCCCTGATGACGGGCGGCGGAGCACCCTGGCTGCTCTACGGCATCGGTGCCGTGATAGCCCTTGTGCTGAATGCCTTCGGCGTGTCGGCTCTCGCCTTTGCCCTCGGCATGTTCATCCCTCTGGAGCTCAACCTGCCCCTGCTCGTCGGCGGTGCCATCAACTGGTTCGTCACGACGCGCAGTAAAGACGCTCCTGTCAACACGGCCCGTGGCGAACGCGGCACACTGCTTGCCAGCGGCTTCATTGCCGGCGGTGCCTTGATGGGCGTCGTCAGTGCTGCCTTGAAGTGGCAGAACGTCAGCTTCGACTATGCAGAGTGGTGGCAGAATCCCTCTTCAGAACTCCTGAGCCTCGGCATGTATTGCATACTTATTATATATATAGTGCGCGCGAGCATGCGTGCAAAGGCATAAGAAATGTCGAAAATTGTATAATATAAAGTAAAAACATGGCTTATTTTGTTTGCCATAATGAAAAAACGTATCCGCTGACCCAGAGTTCCTAATAACAAGAAAAGGAGCGATACATAGTTGTTGATGTTTCGCTCCTTTTCTCCTTGTTCAGCCGTTTGTAGCGCCTACGGGAATCGAACCCGTGTTCCATGCGTGAGAGGCATGTGTCCTAGCCGCTAGACGAAAGCGCCATGCTCATTTACTATTTGACGATTTACTATTTGCGATTTTACTCGCCCGCTAGTGTCTCGCCGTTTTGCGGAAGCTGGGGGATTCGAACCCCCGGTACGGTAACCCGCACGTCAGTTTA
>CAMKTM010000070.1 GCA_946415695.1 uncultured Prevotellaceae bacterium
ACTGACTTTACTCAGTAGCAAAGCAGTCAGACCGATTTTACCGGACAGCAATAAATAATAATAAAAGCCGCCCAAAGGTGCTTTGGGCGGCTTGTGATAGAATGTGTGCTTTACTTCCGCACAGGGCGGATGCTCTGGTCTAACCGTTTTTGCGACTTTCCTTCAGTAACTTCATAGAAGCCTCCATCAGCAAAGCCAACGCCCCAATTGTTGTGTACATGGATGGCTAAGACGTTCACTCTTCCGTCTGTATATATCAATGCTCGTTGCTCTGGAGTCAAGTAGGTACTTTCGTCCTCGGTCCAGCTATCGTAATCTTCATCGTGATGAGCACATCCATCTTCAATAGAACGTATCAGCACTCCATTAAGATACCATTCCGCAGGAGCATCATCATGGCTACATGAAAACATTATTTTGTCGGAGAGTTCGTGATCAACCACAAAATAGCGGCGCAGATAGATATCGGCCATATACCAATCTGGTGTCCATTGGGTCGAAGGCTTTCCTTTGTAGGTCGCATAAGAATAGAAAGGTGACCTGCCCACGCCCCACGACTTCTCGCCGTCTGTAAGTTGATAGTTCCGAGCGTACCACTCATTTCCTTGAGCATCAGAAGGCGGTGTTCCTATAAGCTGATTACTATATGAATAGAGAGGATCCACATCAGAAGCATATCTTTCCCCATTAAATACCATCATGTCGGCCTTCCATTGTACATCTGGCGAGACCGTAGTCGAAGGTGGCAACCCTATTTCCACAGGAATTTTACCTTCATCATACAGACCGCCGTCTGCAAATGCACCTCCCCAGTTGTTATGTACATGTATAGCCAGCACATTTTTCGTGCCATCCGTATGGATTAAGGCACATTGTTCGGGAGTTAAATATACCTTGTCATCATAGTTCCATCCATCATCAATAGAACGTATCAGCACTCCGTTGAGATACCATTCAGCCGGCGCATCATCGTGACAGCATGAGAAAAGAATCTTATCGGAAAGTTCATGGTCAACAGTGAAGGTTCGACGCAGATAGATGTCTGCCATAATGCCATCTGTCGTCCATTGGGTAGAGGGCTTTCCGCTGTAGGTCGCATCGGAAGAGAATGGTGACTTACCTACGTTCCATGTTTTTTCGCTATTTGTTAGCTGATAATTCTGGGCATACCATTTGTTCCCATTGGTATCGGACGGCGGTGTGCCTATGACCTGATTAAGATAATTAGAATTATATCTTTCGCCATTATTAAAGACCATAATGTCGGCCTCCCATTGAATTTCTGGCGAAAGAGTCGTGGAAGGCGGCAAATCTACTTCAAATATATCAATTCCTCCACCTGCTTCTTTCACAGTGACTTCTATGGTGGCTGTTTCTTCTGTCTCTGTGTCGGTCACGGTGATAACAGCAGAACCTATACTAATGGCCGTGATGGTAATCATGTCATCTTCGACTGTGGCCGTTGCCACGTTCTCGTTGCTGCTCTCTGCGGTATAATTACCGCTGCCGGAAGTGACGAGAACCGTCGTGCTTTCGTCCTCTTGCAAAGAAACGGTTTGCTCTGAGAGAGTAAACTCTTCTGGAACGGCATCGTTAGAGACGGTGACAAGGATTGTCTTTGTCTCGCCAGAGCGCAAGTCTTTTACAGTAACTGTGGCAGAGCCGAACGAGCGAAGTGTGGCAATCTTAACGTATGGCTTACCGTTGTTATTCACAATTTCGCTCGTGCATATCAGTCTGCTGGAAGTTGACGTAGAATAGTCACCCCAGCCGCCATTTATAGCAACTAACCTCGTCTTGAACTTCTGCAAGACAACCGCATCTTGTTCTAATGTCATTGGATAGGGCATTGTAAACTCATAGGATGGTGTTGCCCTTAACTGCCACCAATCTTTATATCTGAGAACAGGAAAGCAACGATAAGTGTTTCCTGGCGTTAGTCCTGTCAAGTCAATTGAAAGAGGGAATAACCCCCAGTATATAGTACCATCGTCTCTGTACTCACGTTCATCAGATTCCTTTACGCACACTCCATTTTTGTCTATTATTTTCATTCCTATCTTGCAAGGTCCTAACAGAAAGTCGGGAATGTTTTTTGAGGGTGATGACTCCAGAACCATATGGTTGTCGTAGTTGCCGTTGCTCCATTGATCATTTTTGTAATCGTATGTCGGAAATGCTGGTTGCGAAAAATGCGGAAACAGATAACATGACCCCAAATCTGCTTTCCCAAGTTCAAATTCTGCACCGGCTGTCAGGAACTTCCAAGGTGTGATTCCCACCTCCAATCCTAAGTCGGCGAATGCCTCTAATTTGATTTTCGTGTCCTTCATCCCATCATATAAAGGATCGAGATCGAATAGTGTTGAGAAGTCTTCATCATACCAAGTTTCCGAATCCCAGGTATAACCAATGTTCCCTGCAAGTTTAAGTCCAGCCTTTATGCTCCCCGAAGCATGGACAACACTTTTGTGAATAAGATTTAATGAGGCTTTACCAAAGAATCCAACATCCAGACTTCCTTTTGCATTTATGCCTACAGAAAGCGATTGTATTGGCTCTATATGGAAACCTGAATAGCCGTTTATTTTAGCCAAACCTGTAGCCAAGGCAATGGTGGGACTGGCAAGTGTGGCAGTTGTGCTGCCCTTTGCTTCTATATAAATGGTATTCCTTGCTTTCGTTTTTATTTTGCCTTGAATGTCAACACTTCCTTTCAAATCCAGCAGTGGCCCTATTTCAAGTCCTAATGTGAAAGGCCCGCCAATGGGAATCTCCCACTCTTTATGCATTTCTTTCCACATGCCTTTCATCAGACCAGCCTGATCTGCATCAAGCTTTTCTTTTTCACCCTTCTTTTTGACTTCCTCCACGATGCTATTTACCCAGTCTTCTTGGCTCATGTTTTTGTAATTCCGCATGCGCAACAAAGCTTGGGTTATTTCCTTCGATTCCTTATCAGCGGAGATGGTATCATCTATAGCCAAAAGTTTATTCAGGTTTAAATCGACACCATATTCAAGGTCGTTATGATTAAGGCGTATTGTTGCTGACATGTCATATATGTCTTCGTCCACATATACAAAATAGTTGACCTGAAGTGTCGGCTTTATGCTGTTGGCAAAAAACAATCCATCTAAAATCTTCAAATTGATGTCTCCAAGATCCTTGATAATCACATCACTATCCTCGTATTTTACCCAAGGGTCTCCTGCAGCTCGTTTCCTGGCGTTTTCCTTTGCCTCTGTTTCTGTTATAGCCCTTCCTGCCATTACAAGTCGTTTATAGACATCTGCCACACATAACATCTCACATTCTACCACAACTTTGTCATTTTCATTTCTGATGGCTTTGACCTTTCCTGCAAAGCCATCCTCATAGGGTGTCATTTTCGTGGCACACAGTATTGGCTGGCCGACGGAAGGCAAACTATCATTCAAAATACTATTATTAAAATATATTGTGAGGCTGTCAATAGAATTCGTGAACGCAGCATGATAATCTCGAAGATAGAATATACCTTCGCGCATTATCGGCTCCGGTGCTCTGAAGCCGATGCTGTCGATGGCTTCCAGGGGGATGCGGTAGCAGCTGTCGGGCGTCCAGACTTCCTGCGTGACGATGTTGTCGTACTCCACGCTGTCGAGGCCGATGTTGCTGTACGTGATGCTGTCAACGTCGATGTTGAGCCAGGCGTTGAAGTCGCCGTCGTTGCGGTAGTTGTAGAGGGCGTACTGGCTCTGTTGCTGCTGCTGGGCTGCGATGCCGAGGACAGACAGCAGGGCTATAATCAGGGAAATATATCGTGTCGGTTTCATGGCTTCTGGATTTTATAGGTTACGTCGTTTACTTTCACGAGATAGATGCCGCTCTGCAGTGCATCGAGTGGCAGCGAGAGAGTCTTTCCCTGGGCGGGACGATGGTTATAGAGCAACTTGCCGTCTGTCGTATATATGCTGACGGCGGCACCTGCTGGCAGGTTGCTGAAGTCGATGTGCTCGCGACCCGTTTTCTCGTCGAACGCCGTTATTCCCTTTATTGCAGTCGCCTCGTCGGTTGCCTTCTCGTAGTGCATGTGCTGCAGGTTTTCAAGAGGCAGGCTTACGGAAGTCGTTCCTGTCGTGATGACAAGGTAGGGTTTTTCTATCCTGACTTGCGGCATTCCTTCGAGCAGGTACTTTGTCGTTGTGCCGTCCGTAGCGGTAATGACCAGCATCTTGGGCTCTGACTTGGCAAGCGTGTCGAGGGCGAGATGGAAGCCTTTGCCGGATTTGTCGGCAGCATCGGCTATGGTGTCGATTGCCTGACACTCTGCCGCCCACTTCCTCTCGGCTTCCGTGGGCAGGCGGAAGCGCTTGCCCGTCTGCTTACGGAGCAGGGTGATAAAGGTCTGAATGTCGGCTACGCTGGCGGTATCCTTCATTTTACCTCCTGTCGTGGCATCGGAATAAAGTCTACGTTCTTCTGGAATTTCGCCGGCTGCGCTGTCAGTAGTTTGTCCATCGCCTCCCACTTCAGGCTCTTTTTCTCCCATCAAAGCTTTCCAAACATTTTCCTGCACTTCCTTGGTAGAAATGTAGAACTTCTTTACTTCTTCGCCTTCGGGCACAAGCACCATGTCGGCAAAGAATTGTTCCATCACTTCGCGGTTCTCGGCTGGCACCTTGTCCCACCGAACGCTTTCAATCGGATAGCTGTCGGCATCATTCTGTGCCAAAGCTCCCAGCGGAGCAAAAGCCATCAATGCCACGAGCATCAATAAATAGTTTTTCCTCATAATTATATTGTTTTGTCGTTATTGTTATTTTGTTCTTTCCTTTGTCAAGTCGGCACTGACTTATGGGCATTAAAAAGCGCAGACCGCCACATATCCTGCCAGGCCCGCGAAAGCCTCTATATACTTGTGGAGAAGTCTGCGCGTGATGCGCATACTCCAATAGTATATAGGTTTTGCTCGATGAAATCCCTTTCGAGTTCGCGGTTCGGCAGGATAATTGAGCAAACATGATGTAGTGTCTCCAACGAGAACACGATGCAAAGATATAGTTTTTTTTCTTTCGCTCAAAGAAAACGCGGATGAAATTTCATACAAATCCGAAAAAAGAACTTCTTTATACGCAAAATGTAAATAAGCCTTCCATCAACCCTCAGCTGAGGAAGAGGAAGGGTAATGGTAAATGGTCAGATGGTACATGTAAGATGGGTATCTACATCAAAGGCGGGGAAAAGTTCTGATAAAGTAAGAAAGCACATTACCTTTTCAGCCGGTAGATGAGGCGGTAGGTGCCGCTGGGGAGTTCGATGGGTTCCGTGGGGTCGTAGCGTACAGGTTCTGGGTCGGGCTTGCGGTTGCGCTCCTTTTCGTTGAAGACAAGACCGGATCGGTTGAGCCTGCCGGGTGCCATTTCGACTGTCTCGACGCGCAGGGCTTCGGGGCAAAGCACGGTGGCAGTGGTGCCGGCGGGAATGGTGAGGCGAAGGTCGAAGGTGCTGGCCGAGCGTTTCCAATCGACGCTGATGTCGCCGTAGGGTGTGGGCTTGAGTGCCCTGACGAAGGTGAGGCTGTCGGGCAGTTGCGGCTGTATGAAGAAATGGCGGTAGGCGGGCTGCGACGCGTCGCCTTGTATGCCGGCAAGTGCCTGGTAGAACCATGAGCCGATGCCGTTGTAGCAGTTGTGGATGCGGCTGCGGCGAGCGTTCCAATGTTCCCAGGTTGTGGTCGCACCGTTGTCTATCATGTAGAGATAGCCCGGGAAGCTGTGCTGCCGCAGCATGTCGGCCATGAGCTGCACGTTGCCGGCGCGGGTGCACCATTGCGTCAGGATAGGAATGCCTACGAGCCCCGTGAAGAGATGTCCGTCGAAGCGGTCGTAGGTCTCGCGTTTCAGGGCGTTGTTGACCCTCTGCCGCTGGTCGGCGGGCACGGCACCGACGAAGAGCGGGAAGCTCTGGTCGAGCTGCAAGCCGCCCGCGTAGGTCGCATTCTTTTTATTATAATATGTGGCGTGGATGCGGCTGTTGATGTCGGTCTGCTTCTGCCTGTAGTGTTGCGCCTCGTCGGCTTTGCCAAGCAGTTCTGCTGTGGCGGCCATGATGCCATAGACCCAGCTCATGGAGCAGGAGTTCACAAGGTCGATGCTCTCGGTGTGTGTCTGATGCTCTTCGTTCGGCAAAGCCCAGTCTCCGAGGAACCAGTCCTTGCGGCGCGTGCTTGGCCAGCGGTGCTCGACGGTCAGCAAGCCGTCGGGCATGTACTGCTCGGCGTAAGAGAGGTAGCGCTGCATGTTGGGATAGTACCATTCGAGCAGACGGATGTCGCCGTATTGCTGATAGGTCTGCCAAGGCGCATTGGCGATGAAGGCGCACCAGAACGGCCCGCCGCCGCACTGCCAGAAGGCTGGCCCGACGTGCGGCACCTCGCCGTCGTCGCCTTGCGCATCGGTATAGCCCTGAAGCCAATTGCGATAGAGCGGGTACATGTCGTACTGCAACTGGGCAGCCAGGATGGATGCATTGCCGTCGCCGCCGTAGCCTTGGCGCTCGATGTGCGGACAATCCACCATGTAGCCGCCAAGCGTCAGGCAGCGGAACGTGTAGTGCACCATGTCGTGGATGGCGCAGAGGTCTTTGTCGCTGCAGACGAACGACGCTTCTTTCTCGTAGCCAGTGTGTATGAGCATTCCTGCAATGTCCGAGAGGGCTGGCTGACGGTCGAGGCCCTCAAGCTTGATGTAGCGGTAGGCGTGGTAGTTGAACTTGTTTTGGAACGTCTCGTCGCCCTCGCCGCTTGCGATGTAATGGTCAGTGAAGACACCTTCGTCGAAGTCGCCGTTCATGGCCAGCATGTCGCAATAGCTGATGGTGATGCGCTGTCCTTTGCGGAGTTTTCCGAGGCGGATGCGCGTCCAGCCCACGATGCTGCGGCCCATATCGACCATCCACTTGCCCTCGCCGAAGCGGCTCACCTTCTGTGCCTGCACTTCCATCATAATCTTGTTCGGCTCGCACATCATCGGCGTTATCTGTTGCTCTGGAATGTCCATCACGCTCACCTTTTGCCAGGAGACGGCGTCGAGCGTCGGAGCGGAGAAGTCGGGCAGGAGTTCAGCCGCATTGACAAGTTCTCCGCCAAACGTCCATGCTCCTGCGATGCCGTCGTCGTAGTAGCCGCTCCCCCTTGCCTGCCAGGTGTCGTCGGTGGCGACAAGTGTCTGCCAACTGCCTTCCCTTTGCTGGTCAATCTGTGCCAGGACGTACGGACCGCCTTCATGGACGCCCACAATCTTGGGGTTGTCGTAGAAGCCGCCGCCAAGCCAGACGACGAGGTCGTTGCGACCTTTGCGCAACCTGCCCTTCAGGCTGTATGTCATCGCCTGATGCCGCTTGCTGTATTCCACCACGGAAGGCGTCAAGACGTCGTCGCCGATGCGTTCGCCATTGAGGTAAATCTCGTGGTAGCCCAATGTGCTGATGTGCAGGAAGGCAGGCGACTTTGTGTCCTCGCATTCGAACGTCTTGTAGAGGAGCGGCTGCACCTTTCGGTCCGTTCGCTCCATGCCGATGTACTTGCCCTGCCACAGCGTTTTGTCGAGGATGCCTACAGAGAACTTCGCGCCGCGTGCCCAGTCGCCGCTCTTGCCGTTCTCGTCCCAAACCTTCACTTGCCAATAGACCACGCTTCGGCTCTCGAGTGGCCGGCCGGCGTACGTCACCCAAATGGACTGCCCGCTCTCCACGCGGCCGCTGTTCCAGAGGTCGGCCTTCTCTTCAGTAAGCAAATCGGGGCGCGAAGCAGCAAGTATCTGAAAGGCCAACTGCCGCACACCGTTATGGTCGCCTTTCAGTTTCCAGCTCAGCGCTGGTGTTGTCGTGTTGATGCCGCACGGCTGGTGCAGCATTTCGCACCGCAAGTCGTAGGCCGTCAGTGCCGCTTGTACGTAAGAGGCTGCAAGCAGAAGCACAATGGAAAGTAGGTGTTTCATCTTCGTTTTTTGCTAATTCTTCTGCAAAGATACAAAATAATTGTCATTCATCACTCTTCATTCCTGATTTCTTTGTACCTTTACACTCGAAATCCGCGATAAAGTCACTCTACGCATGAATCTTCTGGTCTTCTCTGCTTTAGGGCTTTACATTCTTCTGCTTGTCGTCTTCACGAGGTTTGTGAGGTCTGAGGGCGACAACAATGCTTTCTTCCGTGCCGGCCGGCGGTCGCCGTGGCTGCTTGTGGCCTTTGGGATGATAGGTTCGAGCATCAGTGGCGTGAGCCTGGTCAGTGTGCCGGGCTGGGTGGACAAGACGGGCATGACGTACATGCAGATGTGTTTGGGCTTCACCTGCGGCTTCGTCACCATTGCCTACGTGCTGCTCCCGCTCTACTACCGGCTTCGGCTCACCAGCATCTACGGCTATCTTGCCCAGCGTTTCGGCCGCAGGAGCCACCTGACGGGTGCCTGCTTCTTCCTTTTAAGCAAGCTGACGGGTGCTGCCGCACGCCTCTTCCTGACCTGCACCGTGCTCCACGAGATGGCGATACGTCCGCTTGGGCTTCCCTTTGCCTTCACCGTCGGAGCCGTCCTGCTGGCAATCTTTCTTTATACGCGGAAAGGCGGCATCGAGAACATTGTCCGCACCGATGCCCTGCAGACGTTCTGTATGCTCCTCGCCACGGGCTGCATCGTCTGGAGCGTGTCGCAGAAGATGAATCTCTCGCCTTCGGGCATAGCTGAAACCATCGGCCAGAGTCCGATGGGGCGGATGCTCTGCTTTGATGCTTCGAGCACTCAGTTCTTCCTGCGGCAGTTCGTCAACGGCATGTTTATCACCATCGTGATGAACGGCATCGACCAGGACATGATGCAGAAGAACCTGACCTGCACCTCCCTTCGTGCGGCACAGAAGAACATGTGCCTCTACGGCTTCTGCATCCTGCCGGTCAACCTGCTCTTCCTTGCCCTCGGCGTGTTGCTCTACACTTTTGCTGCGCGTGAGGGCATCGCCATTCCCGAGGCCGGCGACCGCTTTCTGCCCATGCTCGTTGGCAGCGGGGCGCTCGGAACCGTCGTGGTCTTTCCCTTCACCATAGGCATTACGGCAGCGGCGCTTTCCAGTGCCGACAGCGCCATGACGTCGCTGACGACCAGCATCTGTGTGGATGTGCTGAGGATTGAATCGAAGGGCATCGACCCCGAGAAGGCGCTGAGCGTCCGCCATCGCGTACATGCGGCTGTCGCCCTTGCTTTTGCCTTCTGCATCGCCATCTTCCACCTTGCGGGCAGCGGCACCATCATCGACACCATCTATCGCTTGGCCGGCTACACCTACGGCCCGCTGCTTGGCCTCTTCTGCTTCGGCCTTTTCACCCGCCGACAGGCCGCCGACAGCGCAGTCCCCTACATTGCCGTCGTCTCTCCACTCGTCTGTGTGGCTCTCGACTACCTCGCCCCTCTCCTGTGGAACTACCACTTCAGCTACGAACTCCTCCTGCTCAACGCCGCCCTGACGTTTTGCGGCTTGTTTGTCTCAAGTCGTCATGTGGCGTAAAGAAGAGAGGAACCTTTCCTGATTACGGGGGGAAAAGAGGGCAAAAACGCGAGGGGAGATGTCCGATGCCGCACACCATGTTTATTGCATGGTCATGTACTTGCAATTGCATGGTCATGTACTTGCAATTGCACGTACATGTACAAGCAATCAACCCGACGTGTCATGTCGGCTGGCGTGACACGTTGCGAAAGGCAGTCAGGCTTGTATCATCTGCCGGCTCTGCTCGATGAGTGCGAAGACTTCCTCCTTCGTTTCGGCACGAAGCATGGCGATGCGGGTTTCGCGAAAATTGGGGATGCCTTTGAAGAGGGGCGTGGCGGCAAGGTGGCGGCGGACGTGAAGGATGCCGCAGAGCACAGGGTTCTTGCCGTGGGCGATGTTCTGCGGATTGTTCGTAGCGCGGTCGATGCTTATCTCCACCTGCCGCTTGAGGATGTCTATCTTGTCGTCGAGCGAAAGAGGCAGTTCGGGGTGCGCTATCTCGTGGAATATCCAGGGACGGCCAAACGTGGCGCGGCCTATCATCACTGCATCGACGCCATAGCGGTCGAAGGCTTGTCGAGCCTCCTCTGCCGACGTGATGTCGCCGTTGCCAATGATGGGGATGTGCATTCGTGGATTGGCTTTGACCTGCCCGATGTACGTCCAGTCAGCCCTGCCGGTGTACATCTGCGCTCTTGTGCGGCCATGAATGGTGAGTGCCGCGATGCCGCAGTCCTGCAAGCGCTCGGCAAGGTCAACAATGAAAGGCGTGCCGTCGGGCAAGAGGAGAGAAGGCTCGTTCCAAGCCAGACGTGTCTTGACGGTGACGGGCGTGTCGGGTACAGCATCAACCACAGCACGTGTGATGGCAAGCATTCCGGGAACATTCTGCAACATGCCTGCTCCGGCGCCTTTGCCTGCAACCTTCTTGACGGGACAGCCGAAGTTGATGTCAAGCACGTCGGGGTGCGCCTGCTCCACGACGATGCGTGCCGCCTCGCGCATAGCATCCACGTCCTTGCCATAAATCTGAATGGCGACAGGACGCTCCTCCTCGCAGACTTCCAGCTTGAGCAGGCTCTTGCCTACCATGCGGATGAGTGCGTCGCTCGACACGAACTCCGACCACACCATTGCCGCTCCCATCTGTCGGCAAAGCAGGCGGAAGCCGATGTCGGTGACGTCCTCCATGGGAGCCAGAAGGACAGGACGCTCGCCGAGACAATTCATAATTCTTGATTCATAATTCATAATGGTTCCTTTCGCTTTGTTGCAGTGCGTAGCCTAATTATGAATTGTA
>CAMKTM010000071.1 GCA_946415695.1 uncultured Prevotellaceae bacterium
ATCTTTGTGGCGGAAAGACAACAAACAACAACTATTAAACCATGAAACCAAGACAATTCTTCTCCCTAAAGGGGCTCAAGAGGTCTCTCCTTTTCGCCCTTTTCATCTTTTCATCTTTTCACCTTTTCACCTTTTCACCCTTTCCCTCTTTATTGGCGCAGCCGACGTTTGGTTGGGGCAGCATAGACGTTCGCTATGTCCGTAACGAAGTGCCGGAGACGACAAAGAAGTCGCCGCTGCTGCGTGCCTGGCGTGGCGAGCGGGTTTCGGCTCAGGCTGTGCTTTGGGCGCCGGAGGCCCTCGGGGACGTTACTTTCCAGGTTAGCGACCTCAAGTGCGGAAAGGAGGTCATCCCTGCTTCTGCCGTGAAGAAGTACTTTGTGCGCTACGTCATGGCTGATTCCTACCAAAGCCGGACAGACTCCGCCCTCGTGGCCGACCGCCTCGAGCCCGTCGGAACGACAAAAGTGGAGGCGAACACCGTTCTGCCCATCTGGCTCGACATCCATGTGCCGGCCGATGCGAAGCCCGGCGTATATAAGGGAACAATAAAGGCCTCCCCCGAAGCCTCCCCCGTCCCCTCCAAAGGAGAAGCCTCCCCCATCCCCTCCAAAGGAGGGGGGAATGATCCCGCCGCCTCGCCGTTCCCCCCTCCTTTGGAGGGGATGGGGGAGGCTTCCATTGTGCTCCACGTCTCCCACCGCGTGCTGCCCGAGCCGAGCCAATGGAGCTTCCACCTCGACCTCTGGCAGAACCCCTATGCCGTGGCCCGCTACTACGATGTGCCGCTCTGGAGCCAGCAGCACTTCGACCGGATGCGACCCACGATGGAGCTCCTTGCGGCTGCCGGGCAGAAGGTCATCACGTGCTCCGTCATCAACAAGCCATGGAACGGCCAGACCCTCGACCCCTTCGAAAGCATGATAGCCAAGATGAAACAACTCGACGGCACATGGAAGTACGACTACACGGTGTTCGACAAGTGGGTGGAGTTCATGATGTCGTGCGGCATCACGGAGCAGATTGACTGCTACACCCTTGTGCCCTGGCACTATCGCTTCGACTACTACGACTGCGCCACGAACAGCGTCAAGCAGCTTGCCTGCCGCCCTGGCGAACAGAAATACCACGACTTCATCGTGCCCTTCCTGAAGGACCTGAGCCGTCACCTGCGAGAGAAGGGATGGTTCGAGCGCACCTATATTGCAATGGACGAGCGTCCGAAGGATCAGATGGAAGCAGCCTGGCAGACCATCCAGGATGCCGACCCCGAGTTCAAGATAGAGGGCGCCGCCAACTACAGCGTCGATAGTGAGGCCGCCGACCGTGTGGACGACATCAGCGTGGGTTTCCAGTACAACCTCGTCAAAGGCGAAGCCCTCGCCCGCCGTACTGCCAAGGGACAGAAGATCACTTTCTACACCTGCTGCAATCCCGAACGTCCCAACACCTTCACCTTCTCGCCTCCTGCCGAAGCCGCCTACCTCGGCTGGCACGCCATGGCCTGCGGCTACGACGGCTATCTGCGCTGGGCTTACAACAGCTGGAACCTCGACCCCTGCCGGGACACCCGCTTCGGCAAAGCGTGGGCTTCGGGCGACTGCTATCTCGTCTATCCCGGCGGCAGCAGCATCCGCTTCGAGCGCCTCGTGGAAGGCATCCAGGCTTTCGAGAAGATACGCCTGCTCCGTCCATCGCTCAACCTCAAGCAGGCCAAGGACCTCGACGAGATGCTCCGCTACTTCGGCTCCAACAAGTACGAAGCCGACAAGGACCCTGCCGCCCTCCTTCGCCAGGCCAACGACCTCCTTTGGAAGCTCGGGAAGTGAGGACAGGGCCACAGAGGCAGAAAGCGTCATCGCTCAATACCCGTAGGTCGTTCCGACCCGCAGATTAGTCACATCCACCCCGACGGGGTTTGATGCATTTGGCACACAGACGCACTTTTTATGTGCGGAACACTTTTCACTTTTCACTTTTCTTCGTACCTTTGTCCGCAGAAACTATAAAATGTTTGGATTATGACAGCCTTCGCACAGAGAATAAAAGAAACCCCCATGGCTCCGTATGTAGCGTTGCTGCGCGGCATGAACCGCGAGCAGAAGCTGGCAGTGATGGCATTTCTCGTTGACACGATGCAGGACGAAGAGGAAATGTCACAGCATAAAACGGACGACGAGGACTTCGTGAAAGAAATGCAGGCATTGCGCTATGATGGCAGATTGAGTGCCGACGAGATGAAACTGATGCTGCGCGAAAGCCACCACTTTGGTGGGCGTAACATAAAGCCGCTGTACGATGGAGAATAAGCAGTATCTTTTGGACACGAACATCCTCATCGAGTTTATGAATGGGAACAGTGTTGTTGCAGATCATATCCTGAGGGTTGGCACAGAGCATTGCTGCATGTCGGTAATTTCGTTGCATGAGTTGTACTTCGGCGCCTATTTTGCCAAGACGAGGAAGACAGAATACTACGAGAAGGAGCTGAAGTGTATCAACAAGTTGCTTGAGCGTTTCACTGTCTTGCCGCTGCCCGAGCAGGCAGACGGCTATGGGCAAATCAAGATGGCTCTGAGGGCGAGTGGCAATCTTGTAGATGAGTTCGACATGCTCATCGGAGGTCAGGCTCTCACGGCCGGTCTGATTGTTGTGACCGATAACGTGAAGCACTTCGACCTGATGCCTGGACTGAAGGTCGAGAACTGGACAGAGCGTACCGAATAATTGGCCCTCTCTCTGGTGTCTTTGTGTTTGTTTGATGCCTGTTACTCCAAAGCAAGCAGAGCTTGCGGAACTTTGACAAATTGCGTGTCCCTTAGTTCCTGTCGGATGCTCTTCGTAATAGCAAAATGTCGCTCGTTTTGAACATTTCCTGTCTTTCTGTCATTTTCAGAAAGGGCAAAAAATGGGGCGAAACGTGGCGAAAACATCATCGCGGCGTGGTGCGTTGGAAATAAGAGCACGCCTTTCTTGCCAACGAGGCACGCCTTGTTGGAAATTTTGCCACGTCAAGTCTGGACAAAATCCACGCCGAAAAATGCCGAAAAACGCCTTTTTTGCCCTCTTTTTGCCATGCGTGATTTGCAATCCGATGGGTTTCCACTAAAAATGCCTTCCGTAACATGTTGAGTCACAGTGCACATTTGATTTGAGCGCATTTCTCCTCAAAAACGACCAAAACTATGGTCGAGACCTTTTGAAGCGATTTCTTCAAGCCAGGAAAAATCAAATAGAAAGCAGAACGACAGAATTGCTTTCAATGTGTCAGACGGCAAGAAATCTGTTACAATGAACGATTTGATGGAAATAGTTACACAATTCTTGTCGCAACTTTTCGTGTTTCAACTTTTATTCGTATCTTTGCCGAGTATTTACACTGCATGAGGGATGAAACGTGTGCTGAAATACCTGCTGAGGACGCTTTTGGCGGTCGTGCTGCTCATCGTGCTGCTTGCTGCCAGCCTGTACCTGCCGCCCGTGCAAAGGTGGGCAGTGAACAGGCTCACGTCCTGGCTCGAAGAGGAGACAGGGCTTGAGGTGTCCGTCGGCAGCGTGCACCTGGCATTCCCCCTCGACCTCAAGCTCGGACAGCTTCACGTGGCGCACCCCCCCACCGATGTCATCGACGTGGAGCACGCCCTCATCGACCTCGACCTCACTCGCCTCTTGACCTTGCACGTCGGCGTGGAAGCCATCGAGCTCTCCGGCGGCAGCATCCATACAACCGACTTGATAGAGACGCTCGCCATGCAGGGCAACATCGGCAGCCTTCGCATTGTGGCCGACGACGTCGATTTGCGGAAGCAACGGGTGCGCGTTGCGGAGGCCATCCTGGACGGCTGCCAGCTCGACCTCCTTCTCCGCGAAGCAGCAGAAAAAGACACGACGGAGAGTGCGCCCGTCGATTGGCAGATTGACGTTGAGAAGGTTGGCATTCACAATTCGCAAATCAGGGTGCACGACGAGCCGGCCAGCTACGACGTGTCGGCCGCCATTCGCGAGGCCTGCCTCGGCGGTGGCGACATCAGTCTCGCCGGCGGCATTTACCGCATCGGCAAAGTAAGCCTCACGGCCGACAGCCTCTCCTATGACGTTCCCCAGACAGAGTCCACGAAGGGACTCGACGTGAACCACATTGCCCTGCGCGACGCCGAACTGGAACTCGAAAAACTGTCATTCCATCAGAACACGTCGGCCCTCAATCTTCAGCTGCGGCGGCTGGCCTTCACGGAAAAAAGCGGCTTCCGCCTCGACAACCTCGCCGTCAACCTCTCCCTTGATGCAAGACAACTGACGGTGGCCGGGCTCGACCTGCGGACGCCGAACAGCACCGTCAGCGGCAATGCAAACCTCGACCTCAACGCCTTTACGCCCCGACAGGGCGGACAAATGAAGGCCGACGTCGAGGCCTCCCTGGGCAGCGAAGACATCCTCATGCTTGCCGCTGCATACATACCGAAAGACTTGGCAGCCTGCTATCCCAAGCAGCCTTTGAACATCGACCTCTTCCTCATGGGCAGTGCCGACAGCCTCTCGCTCCAGACCTGCACCCTGACCATGCCCACCGTCCTCGATGTCCGCACCACAGGCTCCATCCTGAACCTGACAGACAGCACGAACCTCGGCGCCGACCTCAAGACCGACATCACCACGATGGACCTCCGAAGCCTGAACCGCTACCTCGGCCTGAACGACGTGCACTTCCCGAAGATGACCATTCATGCCGACACGAGGCTGCGCCAGGCATCGCGGCTCACGACCGACGCCCTCCTCCTCGAAGGCAGAGGAAGAGCCCACCTGACGGCAGGCATCGACCTGAAAGCCATGACCTATCGGGCAAACGCAAACATCGCCGACCTGCAGCTCCACGACTTCCTGCCCCACGACTCGCTCTACCTCCTCACGGCAAACGCCAAGGTGGAGGGCAAAGGAACGGACTTCCTCAATCCACACACCACCATGCTTGCCCAGGCAAATATCGAACATCTCGGCTATGCTTCCTGGGACTTGGACAACATCCAGGCCGACTGCCACTTGGAGAAAGGCAAAGCAACGGTCGAGATGAACAGCCGCAACGACCTGCTCTGCCTACACGGCTGCGCCGATGCTGCCATAAGCGAACGAAAACTGAAAGCCGCCGCCTTCAACATGGACCTCAGCCACATCGACCTCCACGCACTCCACCTGACCGAAAAACCCCTTTCAGCAAGTATGGTGATGCAACTCGAAGGCGCGTCAGATTTCCAGCAGACACATCGCCTGGCAGCACGCATCGAAGCGTTGGAGCTGACCACAGCCGACAGCGTCATGCACCCCATCGACCTCTCCGTCGATGCCAACCTCACGCCACAACTCATTCAAATGAAGGCACTTGCCGGCGACCTCCGACTTTCCGTTTCCTCCGACCAGGGACTCGACTCACTCCTCGCCCGATGCGACAACTTCAGCCGAGAGCTACAACAGCAGATCGACAGCCTCCGCATCCGCCAGGACACCCTCAAAACCCTCTTGCCACACCTCAAGATGGAACTCACCTGCGGACAGAAGAACCCCATCACCGACATCCTGAACCAAACGATGGGCTACAGCTTCCGCGACCTCTCCGTCAATCTCTTCGCTTCGCCCGAAGACGGCCTCAACGGCCATGGCGACATGCACGCCCTCAACACTGGCGGCATCCTGCTCGACACCATACAGTGGCGAATACAGCATGAGACGAGCGGCATCTCCCTCGACGCAAAACTGATTAACGGACCAAAAAACAGCACCGCGACCTTCATGTCGCAGATACGAGCTGCTTTAACCGAAACGGGCGCCAACACGAACCTCGTCTTCTACGACGCAAAAGGAAAGAAAGGCGTGGACCTCGGCCTGGCAATCGACCTGCTGGCCGAAGGCGTGCGTGCCCGCTTCACGCCCCTCAACCCCACCATCGCCTACCGCCACTTCACGCTCAACGCCGACAACTTCATCTCGCTGACACGCAGCGGACACCTCGACGCTCTCGTTGACCTCCTGGCCGATGACGGCACTGGCCTGAAAATCTATACAACGCCCAACGACGAGGCAAAACAAGACATCTCCCTTAGCATAAACCATTTCAACGTGGGCGAACTCACACAAGTCATACCCTTCATGCCCGACATCAGCGGACTGCTGCACGGCGACGTACACTATATGCAGGCCGACAGCACCGCAACCGTCTCGGCAGAAATGCTCGTGAAGCAAATGGCATACAACGGCGTCCGACTCGGCGACATAGGCCTGAACGGCGTCTATTTCCCCAATGCCGACGCGTCGCACTACGTGGACGGCATCGTCACATTGGACAACGAGGAAATCATCCTTGTCAACGGAAAGTATCGGCCTGAGGGAGAAAAAGGAAGAATGGAAGGAGAAGCATCGTTCCAGAAACTGCCCTTCGCCTTCCTCAACGCCTTCATGCCCGACGGCCCCTTCGCCATGTCCGGCTATGCCTGGGGAGACTTCTCGCTGACCGGATATACGGACAGCCCTGTCCTGAACGGAGAACTGCGCACCGAATCGCTCCGCATCGATGCCAACAGCTACAACGTGAACCTGCAGATACCAGACCATGCCATCACCGTCAAGGACAGCCACCTCGACCTCAACCGCATCGAAGCATACGCCGCAGGAAAGACACCACTTGTGCTCGACGGCAACATCGACTTCAGCAACCTCGAACACGTGCAGCTCGACCTCAACGTGAATGCCGACAACTACCAACTCATCAATGCGCAGAAGAAGCAAGGCTCTTTGGCTTACGGCAAAGTCTTCGTCAACCTTGGCTGCCGCCTTTGGGGAACACCATCCGACCTCAAGATGCGCGGACGCTTCGACGTGCTCGGCAGCACAGATGTCAGCTGCGTACTGACCGACACGCCGCTCACCGTCGATGACCAACTCTCGGACATCGTCACCTTCTGCGACTTCTCCGACACCACAAGCGTCGCACCGGTTGACGTCGCACAACATCAAAGCATGGACATCCAGATGAACGTCAGCATCGCCGAGACGGCGCAGATACACTGCTTCCTGAGCGACGGCGGCAACGACTTCATCGACTTGCAGGGTGGGGGAGAGATGACGATGACCTACGACCTGCAGAACGAACTGGAGCTTTGGGGACGCTATACCATAGGCAAAGGCCTCATGCGCTATTCCCTCATGGCCATTCCGCTCAACGACTTCCGCATCGAGCAAGGCAGCTATGTGGAATTCCAGGGCAACGTGCTTAACCCGCGCCTCAACATCAATGCCAGCGAGCGTGTCCGCTCAACTGTCACGGAGAACAGCGTGCCCCGCAATGTGGCGTTCGACGTGGGCCTTGCCATCAGCAGGTCCCTCGCAGACATGGGCCTGGAGTTCACGCTACAGGCACCCGAAGACATGACCGTGCAGAACCAGCTAACGGCCATGACTGCCGAGGAGCGCGGACGTGTGGCCGTCACGATGCTTGTCACGGGAATGTACGTCACGGACGATGCTGCCACGAACGGCGGCTACAACTATGCCAACACGCTCAATGCCTACTTGCAGAGTGCCATCAACGAAATCGCAGGCAAAGCCCTCAACACGATTGACGTGAACTTCGGCATAGAAAGCGGCACTTCCGACGTCGGCACGGCCACCACCGACTACAGCTTCAGCTTTGCCAAGCGTTTCTGGGGCAACCGCATCAGCGTCATCATTGGCGGCAAGGTAAGTTCGGGACGCGATGCGGTGAACAACGGAGAAACCATCATCGACAACATTTCCATAGAGTATCGCCTCGACAAGAGTGCTTCGCGCTACGTCAATCTCTTCTACGACCGCAACTACGAATCGCTCATCGAGGGACAGGTCACGAAGATGGGTGCCGGCATTGTGCTTCGCAAGAAAGCCGACAAGCTTAGCGAGCTCTTTATCTTCAAGAATAACAAGAACAAGAAGAAGCCTGCGCCTTCCGTCCCCTTGAATCCGCAACCTCCTTTAAGCCCGTTGGCTCCAACCTCTCCAACTTCCAAGAATGAATAAGAAACAATCCATAGCACTTCTGCTCGTTTGCCTGCTCGTTTCGGCATGTTCCCTGACAAAGCACTTGCCGGAGGGCGAGACGTTGTACCGCGGCATCAAGAAGATTGAATATGACAAGGGGCAAGAGGCAAGGAGCAAGGGACAAGAGGGCGGCGTCATCACGGCTTTGGCGGATGCTTACTCCACGGTGGAGGGTGTGCTTGCGGGCGATGCGTCTGTCCTGAAGCCCGAGGATGTGGACGACAAGGCTGTCCGCGACAGCTTGAAGCAGGCTTCGCAGAGGGACCAGGAGGCATTCGCATCGGCGAAGGCAGAGGTGGAGGCTGTGCTCTCCTATGCTCCCAACGGGGCATTCATGGGCAGCAGCTATGTGACGCATCCCTTCCCCTTCAAACTGCTCATCTATAACCGCTATGCCAACAGCAAGCATCGCTTCGGGAAATGGATGTTCAATCATTTTGCCACGTCGCCAGTGCTGATGAGCAACGTCAATCCCCGTCTGCGGTCTACCGTCGCGAAGAACACCCTTCGCAGCCGAGGCTACTTCCGTGCGCAGACGTCCTTCGAGACGGTTCCCGACAAGCGCGACTCGCTGAAGGAGCGTGTCCGCTACCACATCCTGCCCGGCCCGCTCTATCATCTGGACAGCATTGCCTACATGAACTTCCCGCCCGAGGCGGACAGCATCATACGCTACAGCCCGCAGCCTTCCGCACTGCATAGCGGCGACCCCTTCACCGTCGTCAATCTCGAGAGCGAGCGCAAACGTATTGCCGATGCTTTGAGGGAGCATGGCTATTATTATCAGAAGAAAGACTATACCACGTTCCGTGCCGACACCTTGCAGACGCCCATGAAGGTCAGCCTGCAGGTGCAACCCTCGCCCAAAGCTCCGAGGGAGGCCATGAGGCCATTTTATATAGGTAACATGCGCGTGAACGTATATAAACATGGCGACGTGCACATTGTTGACAGCCTCGTCTTGCGAAACGGCATTTCCTTTGGCTACAGCCGTCCGGCCTCGAAGCCCTTGCTGCGTCCGCGCTCCATGTGGCGTGCCTTGCTCTTCCGCCGAGGCGACCTCTACCGGCAGTCCTTGGGAGAGCAGATGCAGGAAGGGCTGGCCTCCATGAATGTCTTCTCGTCCCTGCGCATCAACTATGTGCCGCGCGACACATCCCAAATGGCCAATGGGCAATGGGCAATGGCCAATGACACCCTCGACGTTGTGGTCAATGCCACGCTCGACAAGCCTTACGATGCTGAGTTCCAAGGCAACATCACGGGCAAGACGGGCGGGCAGGTGGGGCCTGGTGCCAGCTTCTCCTTCTCGAAGCACAATGCTTTCCGTGGAGCGGAGACCTTGACCCTGAAGGTGTGGGGCTCCTATGAGTGGCAGACCGGCGCGAACCTCGGCGGCAAGCGTTCGCTGCTCAATTCCTACGAATGGGGGCTGAGCGGCTCGCTGTCCTATCCGCGCTTCCGCTTCCTGGGCCTGGGCCGAAAGGTGGGGCGCAAGTTTGTGGCCACCACCGCCATCGACCTGCAGGCACGATGGCAGAACAGGGCAGGCTACTTCGGACGCGTGTCGTGGAGCGGTGCCGTCAACTACACCATGCAACGCAAGCAACGCATCAAGCACGAGTTCTCGCCACTGACCATCACCTACGACCAGTTGCTGCACAGCACGGCCCGCTTCGACTCCATCGTGGCGGCCAACCCTGCCCTCTACGTCTCCATGCGCAACCAGTTCGTGCCCAGCATGTCGTACTCCTTCTCGTGGGCGGGCAGCCCCAAGCATCCTTCTTCGCTCACGTTGTCCTTGAAGGAAGCCTCGGCCATCGTCTCCAGCATCTATGCCATCTGCGGAAAACCTTACAGCCAGGAGGGCAAGAAGCTCCTCGGCGTGCCTTTTGCCCAGTTCGTCAAAGCCACCTTGCAGTACACGCGGCAGTTCCCCCTCACGAAGCACAGCCTTATCGCGATGCGTGCCTTCGGCGGCGTCGTCTATAGCTACGGCAACGCCAAGGCGGCGCCCTACGGCGAGCTCTTCTCCGTGGGCGGTGCCAACAGCATCCGCGCCTTCGGCATGCGAACCATCGGTCCGGGAGCCTATCGCCCCGCCACGTCGCAGTACTCGTATGTTGACCAAATGGGCGACCTCAAGCTGGAGGCAAACGTGGAGTACCGCTTCCCCATCGTCGGCAAGCTGCAAGGCGCCGCATTCATCGATGCGGGCAACGTCTGGCTCCTGCGCGAGAGCGGCAGCCAGCCGGGCGGGCAGTTCACGTTCAAAAACTTTGGCAAGCAGATAGCCCTCGGCACAGGCATTGGCATCCGCTACGACCTGGACTTCCTCGTCATCCGCTTCGACCTCGGCATCGGCATCCATGCACCTTACGACACCGGCAAGCGCGGATACTACAACATGCCCAGTTTCGGCAAATCTCTCGGCTACCACTTCGCCATCGGCTATCCCTTCTGATATTTCATTAAATTCAAGTCACGCAGAAAGCGCCGAAATAGATATTACGCAGATAAAATTTACTCTGCGTGATTTTGCAATTATCTTTCTGCGTATTTCTGCGTATTTCTGCGTGCCATAAAAATTTACTCTGCGTGAGGAGTAATCATTATGACGCGACTTCTCGTTTTCAAAAGAAGCGTGCCGTGTTTTCAAACGAGGCACGCCTCGTTGGCCATAAGAGCGTGCCTTGTTGGCCATAAAGGCGTGCCTCGTTTTTCATCGGGCCGTGGCGAGCCTACTTCACCACCACTTTTCTG
>CAMKTM010000072.1 GCA_946415695.1 uncultured Prevotellaceae bacterium
AGATGCAACGGGCTTTACTCAGCAGCAAAGCAGTCAGGCCGAATTTACCGGACACTAATATGATGAAATACGTTTAGCGGACAGCGATATTACCAATGACACTTCCGCTTGTTTGGAATAAGAGCGTGGCCTTATTTCAATAAGAGCGTGCCTTGTTGGCAATAAGAGCGTGCCTCGTTGACCATAAGAGCGTGCCTCGTTTTTTTGATGGCTTGCTGTGTGTCTGTACAAGGAAGCCGGCAAGTGGCCTTAAAGTGCCTTGCGGCGGTAGTCGGCCAGTGCAATCTGATAATTAGCCTTGGCTTGTGCGAGGTCGCCCTGTGCCTTCCGATTCAGCGTCTCGGCATCAAGCAGGTCGGTCAGCGTGCAAGTGCTCATGCGGTACTGGTCGGTGGTCATGCGCAGGTTCTCGCCTGCCTCTTCGCAGCTTGCCTGAGCAATCTGGGTCTGCTTGTAGGCTTCCTGCAGGTTGGTCCACGCCCTTTCGATGTCTATCTGCAGCATTTGGCGTGTGTTTTCGCGGTCGTTCTGCGCCTGCTGAAGTTTGATTTTCTGCCGTTTTATCGCATGAGCTCCGCCCCACCAGTCGCTGATGGGAACGGAAAGTGTACCGAAGACGAGGCCATTGTTCATGTGTGATGACAGATATGCTTTTGCATTCTCGGAGAAACCGCCAAAGCCTGTGTGATACCCCGCCAGTCCGACGGCCAGATGGGGCATGTTCTTGCCGCGCTCTATCTTCACCTGAAGCCTCTGCGCCTCTACGGCTTTGCCCATCAATTGCAGTTCTTCGCGATGCTCGGGCGCCATGCTCAAAATGTCGGCCGCTGCCTCGATGGGCTGTTCCAAAGGCTTGTCTTCCACGATTATGTCAAAGTTTTTGTCCGCTTCAGCCGGCTCGATGCCTATCTGCTGTGCGAGCAAGAGCCGCAGGACATGGTCGGCGTTCTCGAGCTTGAGGCGGTTGCTGGACAGTTCCTGCTGGCGCAGACGGACTTTGAGCTGGGAGTTGCGGGTGGTGACGCCTGCATTCAGGAAGTTCTCCACCTGTTTCATCACTGCATCCACTTGTTTTTCAGCAGCTTCTATGGTGCTTAAGTTGTAACGTACGCAAGCCAGATTCCAGTAACACTCCGTCACCTTTTGCAGCACTTCCTTTTCCGTGAGCTGCTGTTTGAGCGTCATCACGTCCTTCTGAACGCGTGCGAGCTTGTTGCCATAGACGATTTGTCCGCCCTGGAAGACAGGCTGGATGAGGGTGCCGGAGACGGCGTAGCCTCGGTTCAGTTCGGAGATGCTGAACGGGGTGCCTATGAGCGGGGCAAACTGCATACTGATGGCAGCCACCTCCGGGGGGTAAACGCCGTCGGCCTTGACAAGCTCGTCGAACATGCGGAACGCCATGACGTTGGCGCTGATGCGCGGGAAATAGTTGGTGAAGGCTTCGAGCTTTTGTTCTGAGGCAGCCTCTATTTCAAGAGCGGCATTGCGCAGCTCGTGGTTGTTCTGCTTTGCTCGCTCCAGACATTGCTCCAAAGTCAGCTTCTGTGCATTGGCGCTCATGCCAACGAGCAAGGCGAAGACGGATAGAATATAGTGTTTCATAGAGTTTCTTGTTTGGGGTTTAACTACTCATTCCCTTTTTGTTCATCAGTTTCCAATAAACCACAGGCAGGACAGTCACGACGAGGATGAGCGTGCCGATGCCGCCGGCGAAGATGGTAATTCCGACCGGCATCCAGAACGACGACTGCCCCAATATCATGGGAATCACGCCGACGGCCGTCGTGGCCGTTGTCAGGAAGATGGGCACCATGCGACGGCGGCCTGCATCAAAGGCGGCATCGTGTACCGACATGCCCTCGGCTATCTTCTGGTCGGCATGTTCGAAGATGAGTATCTCGTTGCGCATGATGATGCCCATGAGCGTGATGAAACCGAAGAGGCTGGTCAGGCCAAGCGTGATGTTGGCAATGCCAAGGCCTATCATGGCTCCAGGCACGGAGAGCATGATGCTGGCCATGCAAATGCCTGTCAGACCGAAACGGCGGAAGTTGAAAAGCAGGAAGAAGAAGATGATGACCAGTGCGATGCCAATGCCCCATGCCACTTCGGGCACGGTCTCGAGGTTCTTCTCCGGCTCACCGCCTATCTCGGCACGAACGCCGGAAGGCAGCGGGAAGTCATTCTCCAAGATGTCTTGTATGCGGTTCTGTACCGTAGCCGCCAATACGCCGCGTTTGTTTTCGGCAGTCACCGTGATGCAGCGTTCGCCATTGCGGTGCAGGATCTTTGTCGGCATCCAGCATGTCTCGACGTTAGCCACCTGTCGCAAAGGAACACTGCTGAGAGGCTGTACCAAAGGTGTGACGTAGAGATTCTCGATGTCGCCCAGCTGCATTTGCTCCGTCTGCTTGTCCCGCAACACGATGGGCACTTCATAGTTTCCTTCCCAAATGGAGGCGACTTGCGTCTTGCCTGTCTGAAGAGCCAGCTGCAGTTCTGCCGTAGTGCGCGTGATGCCAAGCTGCGAGGCGGCAACGGGGTCGAGGGTGATGTCGGCGATGGGCGAGGGCTGGTCGAAGTCCGTATGCACCCATTCCAGTTCGGGCATCTGGCGCATACGCTCCATCAGTCGCTCGGCCGCAAGCTGGATGCTGTCCAGATCGTTGCCATAGAAGCGGTACTCGTAAGTGGGAACAGGCAAGTAGTCCATCTGCTTGAAGCGTACATAGGCACCTGGCCAATAGTTGCTCAGGCGCGGAGCGTACTCGTTCAGCATCTCAAAGGTGGTCTCTATGCTCGTCGTGTTGATGATGAGCTGCGCAAAGTTCTTGCCGCCCAGTTGCGGTTCGTAGCAAGTGTGGAAACGCGGTGAAGCACAGCCCATGAAAGTGGTGACACTTGTGACGCGCTTGTCGTTGGACAGCGAATCGCGCAAAGCTTCTGTGATGGCTCTCGTCTCTTCCAAACCAGCACCTTCCGGCAAAAAAACTTCGCAGGCGAACTGAGCACGGTCGGCAAAAGGGAACTGCCGGAGCTTGAGCGTCGGAAAGATGAGGGAAGTGAGGACAACGAGAATGATGCTCCCGTAAATCGTCAGCCAGGGATGGCGGAACGTCCATCGCAGCACCTTGTAATAGAAGTATTGCACGGTGTCTGTGATGCTGCGTTTGTGCGGATTCCGCTCTTGTGCCTTTTTGATGAGGTGCACGTTGAGGGCTGGGATAATGCAAGCTGCCACAATGAGGCTGACCATCAGGCAGATGGTGATGGTGGCGGGGAAGAAGCCTATGACGTCGCCCGCTTCGCCCGTCATCGTAAAGAGAATGGGGTAGAAGATGGCACAGATACAGACTGTGGCGAGAAGCATAGGCATGAAGTATTGCTTGACCGACATGACGGCAGCCTCCTTGCGGTCCATACCAGCACCCAGATATTCGAGGTATCCGTCGATGACCACAATGCTGTTATCCACTATCATGCCCAGCACCACGATGAGCGAGGCAAGGGTGATAATGTTGAGCGGGATGCCCAGCAGGTACATGATGCCTACGCTGATGAAAGTAGAGAGCGGAATGGTAATGGCAGCCACAATGGCGCTGCGCAAAGGAAAGAGTATCATCATCACCAAAATGATGACAATCATCGACTCGATAAGGTTGACGAGGAACTCTTTGACGCTTCCATCCACAACCTTTGGCTGGTCCGTGATGCGAAGGACATCGACGTCGGCGGGCAAGTATTCTTTGCGGAAGGTGTCGATCACTTTGTTCACCTCTTCTCCGAAGTGCACGATGTTGTTTCCTTCTGTCATTTCGAGCGAAAGCAGGACACAACGCTTACCATTGCTCTCAATGTAGCTGTCTGTGGTGTCATATTCTCTCTTAACCTCAGCAATGTCTCGCACCCTCACCACTTGTCCGCTCGGGTCGCTGTAGATGATGTGGTCCATCACTTCTTGCTCTGAATGGCGTGTCGTGGCAAAGTGCAATGGGATGTTCGTCGAGGCAGAGCTGACGCTGCCGCTCATGGTGGTGAGCCCTTCGTTCGAGAGGGCTTCTATGAGGGACGCCTGTCCGATGCCATAGGCGGCAAGGCGCTCGCGGTCAACATATATGCTCAACTGCTCTTTCTTTTCGCCGAACTGCCGGACATTGCTGACGCTCTTGATGCGACGCAGACGGTCTGCCAGTTCGTCGCTGTAGCCTTGAAGCTCACGATAAGAGCGCTCGTTGCTCTCCAAGGTGATGAGCAAAGCGGAGGCATCGCCGAAGTCGTCCTGTACGACAACTGCCAGCACGCCGCTCGGCAATTGACTCTTGTAAGCGTTGACGCCGTGCTTGACCTTGTTCCATATTGGCGCAAGGTTCTTGATGCGTGCATCGAAAAAAACCTTCATGAAGCACATGCCGTTCATGCTTTGTGTCGTCGTCTTGGCGCGATCCACTTCCTTGAAGGTGAAGATGTAACGTTCCAAGGGACGTGCCACTTGTGCCTCTATCTCTTCGCTCGTTGCACCGGGCATGACGGCGACAACAACTCCCATACGTATCGTGAAGGGAGGAAACTCGTCCTTCGACATCTTCACAAGTCCGTAGAAGCCGAAGCCAAGCAATATGATGGTGATAAGCGCCGTGATGCCCCAGTTCTTAAGAGGCCAGGCGGACCAATGCCGCATCAGGATACTTTGTTTATATTCGGAATTCATAAACTGTAATCTTTAATCCTTTATCTCAGAACCTTCGCTGACCTTCTGGTAGCCTTCAACAATCACCTTGTCGCCTTCGGCAAGGCCAGAAAGGATTGTGATGCGGTCGCCCTGTGCGTGACCTGTCTGAACCATTTGGCGGCAGGCCTTTCCGCCTTTTGCAAGCCAAACGAACTGATGGCCGTCGGCACTCTCTTGCACGCTGCGAATAGGTACCGACAAAGTCCTTGGGCCTTCTTCCGCTTCTGTCGAGACGTTCACCACCATGCCTGGAAGCAGTTCTCTCTCAGGGTTAAGCAAAGTGAAGCGTACGTCGTAGGTGTGTGTCAAGGGGTCGCCCTGCACATTGCGCACGAACTGAGTGCTGCGGAAAGTCTTGCCGCCCAGTGCTTCTGCTGTGACCGTCACGCCCTTGCCTTTGTTCAGTTGGGGATTGAAGAGAGCAATCTCCTTTTCTGGCACAGAGACTTTAACCTTCACCTTTGTGATGTCCAGGATGGTGCAGACAGGCTGCGATGGCAGTGCCGTCATGCCGTTCTCCATCATCTTGTTGCCAACGATTCCGCTACAGGGCGCCAGCAAGCGGCAGTCCTTCAACGCTTTGTTCGCAATATCAAGGGTTGACTGAGCCTGACGCAATTTGGTCTGTACGTTTACCCAGTCAACATCGGAGATTGATTGTGAATCGTGGAGCACTTGCATACGCTTCTGTGCGTCCATCGCTTGGTCTAAAGACGCTTTGGCTGCTTGCAGTGCGTTCTCGCATTGCGTCGGGTCCATCTCAGCTATGAGCTGGCCTTTTGATACGTATTGCCCATCTTCCACATAAACTTTGGTGACTGTGCCCATGCCGATGAAGCTGACAGGCGTGCTGCTCTCTTCTTCAACTTTGCCTACATAATGTTTGCCTGCACTTGTCGTCCCTGCACAGACAGTCTCGGTGGAGACTTTCAGAGCCTCCACTTCATAGTTCTTTTCGCTCTTCCCGCAAGCACTCAGCAGAATGGCAAGCAGGACAGCGATGCAATTGATTTTAGTCATGTTATAAATGTGTTTTAATTTTTGCGGCGCAAAGTAACAATTTTTTTCTCACATAATATATATAGTTATGGCGCAAAGCTTGTTCTATTTCTCCACAAAGCCTTCTTTTTGGCGAAAAAAAGAACAAAAAGGAACAAAATTGTTCACGTTATATAGTTCAGAGTTCACAGTTATTTCGTATCTTTGCGGCAAGAAATGATAACAAGAGATGGAAAAACTCGATTTTCAATCTATCGCGGAAAGCAAACAGTACTTTCGGTACAATGAACACATCGCATTATTCAATGATTTTGCCCAGGTGCGTAGCCATCATGTCTCAGAGGTTCTCGTCGAAGGCTTCCTCTTTGCCGTCGTGACGCGTGGACATGCGCAAATCTCAGTTGACGATAAGATGTATCAGCTGAAGGAAGGCGATGTCATTACCTGCAAGCCCCGCAATATCTTCGAGAAGGCCATGATGAGCATGGACTTCAATGCCTTGCTGTTGTTCCTTTCGCCGGAATACGTGGCGCAGCTTTCGCAGATGGTCCGCTTGGAATGGACTTATTCTATGTTTTCCACAACGCATCAGATTCTGCATGCCGATGAAATGGCCTTAAATCGCTATCACCTCTACTTTGAACTGTTGCAGAACCATCTCTCTTGTCCCGATTCGCCGCACAAAGAACTCTGCCTTCGTCTGCTCTTTGCCTCGATGGCTTACGATTTGCATGACCTGCATGATTTTCAGGACGAGGAACTGCTCCATCAGACATACAGTGCCGGAGAGAACATCCTGCGGAAGTTCATGCAGCACTTGCACGACCCGTCGCAACTCTACCTTAATGTCAACGAGTATGCGAATCTCTTTAACATTACGCCCAAGTACTTCTCGAGTGTCTGCAAACGTCTGACCGGCAAGACAGCGAACCAGCTTATAAGCGACGAAATAATCCGTTCTGCTCAGATTATGCTTCGCGACAGCAGCAAGAGCATCAAGCAGATTGCAGCGATGCTGGGCTTTAAGAACCAGTCGCATTTCGGCCGTTTCTTCCGCCAGCAGACAGGTGTTTCACCACAACAATATCGCGAAGGAAAGACCTTATAGGTCGCGTTTTATGCCTTTTAAGCAAAAAAAAGGCGCAGCAGAACAATATGTTATGGCAAAAAATGCTAACTTTGCCACGTTTTTGCGCACTAAAGCGCGCATGCACGTCTTTATTATATAGGAACATGACAATGACGAGATTGATATTCTGCAAGGCTTCCCTTCTGGCTTTATTCCTGATTGTTACATCCGTGGCTTATGCCGATGACAGTACGGCAAGCCACCGGCTTGAAGGCGAGGTGATATGCTCCGGTGCGGCGTCGAAAGCGATGTTGGCCTTCGATGGCGATGCTTCGACTTATTACAACACCAATTCTAACGCATTTGGGTGGGTAGGTCTTGACCTTGGCGAGCCTTGTGTCATTACTCGCATTGCCTATACGCCTGCTCCGGGCAGCCAAGGCGCCGACCGCATGTTGCTCAGCCTCTTCGAGGGTGCCAACAGTCCCGACTTCATGGATGCCCTTCCCCTCTACCTTATCAGCGAGAGACCTGCAAACGGCGCAACGACCTATGCCGACGTCAATGTCAGCCGAGGCTTTCGCTATGTCCGTTATGTTGGCAGTACGGGGTCTTATTGCAATGTTGCCGAGTTGCAGTTCTTCGGTTATGAGGGTGAGGGCGACGACAGCCAGTTTTATCAGATAACCAATCTGCCGACGCTTAGTGTGCATGTGCAGAACAATATCCTGCCGCAGAACCGAGGAGAGGATTTCGAATCGCAATCGGTGCTTATCTATGACGGCGGTACGCTCATACAGGAGTACCCCATTCTGTTCCGTGTTCGTGGCAACTATTCAGCCACGCACGAGAACAAGGCTTTCCGCATGAAGTACAACGACGGCAAGAGCCACCATGTGATGAGGGGCGGACGAAACGAATCGCCCACCAAGTGCAAGAAATGGGTGCTCATCAACAGCTATCGCGACAAGACGCTGATGCGCAATCCTGTGGCCTGGGCCATGTCGAAGCGAGGCGAGAAGGAATGGACCCCTTGGAGCCAGGTTGTTGACCTCCTTGTCAACGGCGATTATCGCGGCACCTACACCTTGGCAGATGCTGTGTCCGTTGACCCCAATCGCATCGACATCACCGAAATGGGCACTTGGGACATCGACGAAGAGACCATTACCGGCGGTTATTTCGTAGAGGTGGATAATAATGCCAGCCGCGAGCCATACTGGTTCAGTTCCAACTATGGCAATCCTATCAGCATCCATGAACCGGACGAGGACATCATTCAGCCACAGCAGTTCCAATACATACAGAACTATTGGAACACCATGGAGAATGTCGTCTTCGGCACAGACTATACCGATAAGGAGAAAGGCTTGCGCTCTGTCCTCGACATTGAGTCGTTTTGCCGACATTTCCTTATCAGCGAGTTCAACGGCAATACCGACATGCTTTGCCAAGTGTTCCTGTATAAGGAGCGCGGTGACGGCCACTTCTACACCGGCCCTGTATGGGATGCGGACCTTGCCCTCGAGAACGACCAGACCAGCTATCCTGCTAACCAACGCATGGACTGGACTTATAAGGTGCGCGACACAGGCAATTGGACGCAGTTCGTCGGGCGTGTTCTTTCCGACCCCTCCCTCTTCGCTTACTTGCAGGAGATGTGGGCGAAACTTCGAAAGAAGGGCAACTTCGAGCCTAATGACTTGGCCGCTGAAGTGGATTCGCTTCGGGAGGAGATACGTGCTTCGGCCAACTTGAACTTTATTCGCTGGCCTTACCTCAACCAGTGGCTTTCGCTCAATCCCGAGGTTCCCGGCTCGTGGGAACTTGAGGTTGACCGTGTCCGTAATTTCGTTCGTGACCGTGTCGCATGGATGGACGAAATGCTTTCTTATGGTAGGGTTCGACAGGTGAACGGCATTTATCAGATAGCCTCAGCCACGGACCTTTGCATCTTCAGCCAACTCGTCAACGAAGGGGGCGAAACAGATGCCAAGGCCGTGCTTGTTGCCGACATTGATATGGCCGATGCGGACGAAGAGTTCCACCCCATCGGCACCTCCACAGCAACCTTCTCCGGAAGCTTCGACGGCAAGGGGCACACCATTCGTGGCCTACACATCAGCGGCGAGGATGCCGTCGGCCTCTTTGGCTATCCGGGTTCTTGTACGTTGAGTAACATTGTTTTCGACGAGACCTGTACCGCGGAAGGTGCAAACAACGTCGGGATGCTGGCAGGCTATGCACGTAACGGCACCGTCAAAATCTCCGGCATAGAGAACCACGGCAGCGTGACAGCATCCGGGACCGGTGCCGGCGCACTCGTAGGCTCAGGTCGCATACTCGCTACATTCAACGTCACCAATTGCAGCAACACAGGTAACATCACAGCCGCCGAAGGTGCCGCTGCCCTCATCGGTCCCTCTTTAGGCAAGATGTCGCTTTCGAACTGCTACAACATCGGCACCATCAGCGGAGCCGCCGAAGGCAAAGAGTTCGGCTTCGCCACAAAGAGCCTCACCATCGACAATTGCTGGGACTATACCTCCATGCAGACAAACAACATGACCCCAGCGCAAGTGGATGGCGGCGAACTATGCTTCCGGCTGTGCGGCGGCGTAGCCGACAGCTGGCGGCAAAACCTCGACAACGGACGAGAACACGACCCGTGGCCCGTCCTCAGCAAGACTTCGGGCATAGTCTATGAGAAAGCCGGGCGCTATACCAACATCAATGCCGATGCCGCAAAGTACCGCTACTACAACCTCGTCATCACATCAATCCAGAATGGCAGCTACGGAAGCCTACAGTTCAGCGAGTTCGACATCCTCGACGAAACACTGAGCGAGGTGCAAAGCCTCTATGCTTACGACGGATACAATGAGTTCTATTCCGACGAGGGCTGGAGCAATACCGCCGACGGCAACGTCTTTACCAAGTACTGCGGTCCCTTCAACGGCAAATCATACTTCTTCTACGATGCCGGCAGCGAGGTCGATGCCTTCGGATACCGCATCTATACCGCCGGCGACACACGCTCCTTCCCCGAGCGCAACCCCGTTTCATGGAAACTCTACGGCAGCAGAACTAAAACCAACGACCCCGATGATCCCTCATGGACACTCATCGACGAGCGCGCCGACGACTGGTCGTTGCCTGCCGACAACAACGTGCCCGTCAGCTTCTACATCCCCCATGCACTCGAGACGCTTACCCTGAACACCCATTCCGCCACACTCCTGCAAGGAGATGAGATGCAGTTGGATTACAGCTACACGCCTGCCGCCCTCCCCGCTCCGAACGTACAGTACACGAGCACCAATGAGCAGGTTGCCACAGTCGATGCCCTGGGACACGTCGTGGCCGTCGCATTGGGCACAGCAGACATCATCCTCTCCGTTCCGAACTACAGCACTCTCAGCGACACCTGCACCGTAACAGTCGTAGAGGAAATGCCCGGACACCGCTACTACCAGCTTGCCGTCGAAGCCATCGTCAGCGACTACACCATACAGTTCTGCGAGTTCGACCTCCTCGATGCCGACGGCAATGAAGTGAAACCGCTCACCTTCATCTCCGCCACGGGGACTTACATTAAGGACCACGATGCCGGCGATCTCTTCGACGATGACGTCAACACCAAGTATTGCGCTGAGTTCAATCCGGAAAATACATTATATATTTATTTCGACGCAGGAGAACGCGTCGTCCTCTCCGGCTATCGCATCACGACGGCCAAGGACACACAGACCTATCCGGGGCGCAATCCCTCGACATGGTCGCTCTTCGGCAGCAACACCATGAGCGAAGTGCCCGGCGACGAGGCGTGGCAGTTGCTCGACCGCCGAGAGAACGACAACACACTCGGCGCAACGAACTTCACCCCCTACGACTTCTATTTCACCTATCCGCAGCCCGTCACCCTCGGTGATGTCAACGGCGACGGCAGCATCGACAGTCTCGACTACGAAGAGCTAAGGAACCAGATCGTAGGGGTGAACGTAG
>CAMKTM010000073.1 GCA_946415695.1 uncultured Prevotellaceae bacterium
TGTCCATCTTGTGCTTCGTCAAGTCCTCGACATCTATCTCGCGGAAGTTGCTGAGGCCGCAATGCAGGGTGACGAAAGCGAAGTCCACGCCCTTAATCTCCATCATCTTCATCAGCTGGGGAGAGAAGTGTAGGCCTGCCGTAGGAGCTGTCACAGCACCTTCCTTCTCGGCAAAGATGGTCTGGAAGTTCTCGACGTCCTCGGGAAGGACATCGCGCTTGATAATGTGCTTCGGGATGGGCGTCTCACCAAGAGCAAAGAGGGCATGCTTGAACTCCTCGTGTGTGCCGTCGAAGAGAAAGCGCAGGGTGCGGCCGCGGCTTGTGGTGTTGTCAATCACCTCAGCCACCAGCGATTCGTCCTCGCCGAAGTAAAGCTTGTTGCCGATGCGAATCTTGCGGGCAGGGTCAACCAGCACGTCCCAAAGGCGCATGTCCTTGTTCAGCTCGCGCAACAGGAACACCTCAATCTTGGCACCCGTCTTCTCCTTGTTGCCATAGAGACGCGCGGGGAACACCTTCGTGTCGTTGAAGACGAAGACATCCTTCTCGTCGAAGTAGTTAAGCACATCGCGGAAGGAGTCATGATGCTCTATGACACCCTTCTTGGCATGGATGACCATGAGGCGGCAGTCGTCGCGGAATGGAGCAGGCTCCTGAGCAATGCGGTCCTCTGGAAGCTTGTACTTGAATTGTTGTAGTTTCATGTTGTATTTGGTCGTTTGGTCGTTTAGGAAATTGGTCGTTTGGTCGTTTAGGGAAAATAGCTTGGTCGCAGAAAGAATAATTATGAATTATGAATTAAGAATTATGAATTGTTTTCAAGCCACTGGGGGAAGTCTTCCACCTTCATGCAGTTCTCTACGCGGACATCGCCTACTCGGGTGCGCCGCAAGGCGATGAGATGTGCACCGCTTTCGAGGGCCTGCCCTATGTCGCGGGCCAAAGCGCGGATGTATGTGCCTTTGCTGCACACGACGCGAATGGTGGCTTGCATCTTCTCTTGATTGAAGTCGAGAAGTTCTATTTCATCTATGACGAGCACTTTTGGCTTCAGCTCCACTTCCTTACCGCGTCGGGCGAGGTCGTAAGCGCGTTTCCCTTCTATTTTGCAAGCTGAAAAGGCAGGCGGCACCTGCTCTATGCGTCCCAGGAACTTGTTCACGGCCTCGCGGACGAGTGTCTCGGTGATATGGGCTGTTGGATAAGTCTGGTCGATGGGTTTCTCGAGGTCGAAGCAAGGGGTTGTCGCACCGAGCTGAAGCGTAGCCACATATTCCTTGACGTGTGCTTGCAGCTCGTCGATGCGCTTCGTCGCTTTGCCTGTGCAGACCACCATCACGCCTGTCGCCAACGGGTCGAGCGTGCCGGCATGGCCCACCTTGAGCTTCTTCACCCCGAGCCGATGGCACAGCTGGCTGCGTATCTTGGCAACAAGGTTGAAGCTCGTCCACCTCAAAGGCTTGTCGAAGCAAAGTATCTCTCCCTCTATGAAGTCCATTAGTCAACCATTACGAGTGAATGCCCCGTCCACAGGAGGCCGAGGATGATGATGCCCACGATGATGCGATAGACGCCGAAGGCCTTGAAGCCATACTTGGTGAGGAAGCTGACGAACCACTTCATGGCGAGCAGAGCCACCACGAAGGCCACCACGCATCCCAGCGCAAGCATCAGCAGATTGTCGCGCGTGGCCCAACTGGCATCGGCCTCATTGCCGAAGAAGAGTTGCAGCACGTCGAGTGCCGTGGCTGCTGCCATCGTGGGAACGGCCAGGAAGAACGAGAATTCTGCTGCTGCACGGCGTGTAAGTTTTTGAGCCATGCCTCCGACGATGGTTGCCATCGAACGGGAAACGCCTGGTATCATGGCGATGCACTGGAACAGGCCGATGCGGAAGGCACGAGCCTCCGTCAGCTCTGTCCGTTCGCTGCCCTTGTTGAAGAGGCGGTCGCAGAAGAGCATGAAGACGCCACCCACGACCAGCATCACGGCCACCACCTCGACGTTTTCAAGGAAGCGGTCGATGAGGCCGGACATCTTGCCGAGGAAGCCAATGACGATTGCTGGCACGAAAGCCACCAGAAGTTTCCAGTAGAAGTCCCATTTGTGAAGGAAGGCTTGCAGCGGGGTACTGCCGTAAGGAGCCGGCGTGCGGTTCAAGCGGAAGAAGCGGTTCCAGTAGAGGCACACGACGGAGAGGATGGCGCCGAACTGGATGATGATGGTAAAGGCCTTCACGAAGGGTGTGCTCTCCACGCCCAAGAGGTTCTGCGTGATAATCATGTGTCCCGTCGAGGACACGGGCAGGAACTCCGTCAGCCCTTCCACGATAGCGATGATAATTGTCTCGAGTGCTGTCATGTCCGTGCCTCCTTATTTCTTTGTCTTAGGTTTGTACATGATGGCGAACATGATGAAGACGAAGCCGAAGAGGCTCACCAGAGGTGCCACCTTGATGCGGCGCACGCTGAAGATGTCGGCGTTGAAGACGCCTTCTGCACTTCCTTCGCCCGACATCAGCACAAGGCCAAGGATAACGATTGCCATGCCTATGGCCAGCAGAATGTAGTTCTTTTTACTAAATGCCATGTTATTTACGATTTAACGATTTACTGTTTACGATTTTTATGTGAGTCCGATGAAATCGATATTAGGGTTGTTGTTTGTTTCGGAGGTGTCCATGTCATCGATTCGGCTTTTCTGCTGAAACTCATCCCAAGGGTCTGTTTGGGGAAGAGCGTGGCCTTATTTCAATAAGAGCGTGCCTCGTTGGCAATAAAGGCGTGGCTTGTTGGCAATAAAGGCGTGCCTCGTTCTCGGCGCTCTAGCGCCAAGGCGCGCTTTTTATGCGCGGAAGGCAATAAAGGCGTGCCTCGTTTTTGGAGATGACGTGCGATGATTCCTTTTTTCGTAAAACTCACATTATTTATTAGGGTTACTTTTTTATATACGATTCCAAGATTTCTTTTCCCCTCTATAGGGGGGAAGGGGTTCAATACAGCTCCGAGCCACGCATCTTCAGGCAATGGGTCACGGAAAAGAATGTGCAGACGATGGCCAGCACAAGTCCTATGACGAGGACGGAGAGGGCAGTGATGACCAGGTTCTCCTGCGTCAGGTATTGCAGCACGCCATTGTCATATCTTGATGCCCAATAGATGCCGCCGAAGATGACTGCGTCAGCGATAATTGCCGAGACGAAGCCTATCCAGAAGCCACGCACGAGGAAGGGCCGCCGGATAAAGCTCCACTTCGCGCCGACCAGCTTCATGGTGTGAATCACGAAGCGGTGGGCAAAGACGCTCAGGCGGACGGTATTGTTGATGAGGCTCAGGGAGATGATGACCAACAGCAGGGCGATGGCAAGCAGGAAGAAGGAGACGCGGTGAAGGTTCCTGTTTATGCTCTCCACCAAATCTTCCTGATACATCACGTCGGCCACGAGTTTCGACTGCCGCAACTCTTCGCTGATCCTTTGCAGGCTGTCGGCGGAAGAATAATCGGGTTTCACCTTTATCTCCATCGAGATAGAAAAGGGATTGGCACCGAGGAATTCCGTGGGGTCGATGCCCATGCTTTCTATCTGCTCCTGCAAGGCCTGCTCGCGACTGATATAGTCGATGCTGCCGACGTAGCACAGCGTGTTCAGCGAGTCTTGCAGATGTTCTGCTTCTGCCGTTTGGGCATTATCGTCGAGCACAACGGTGACAGTCAGGTTCTCCTTGACGCGGTCGGCCACAACGCGAGCCGTGAGCGAAAACAACACAATAAGCCCCAGGAGGATGAGCAGCAGGCTTACACTGATGGTACTGGTAACGGCCTGCATCGTCCAAACTATCTTGCTTTTTCTTCTCTTCTTATTCGACATTCACTTCCCTTTCACTTTTTCACATTTTCACCCTTTCACCTTTTCACTCTTTCACCTTTTCACCTTTCAACGTTGCACTGCTGCTATCGGTAATGACGACGGAGACCGTCTGCCCTATCCGAAGGTCGCCCCGCGGCACGATGACCACCTTGTTCTGCCCCGTGCGGCCGAAGAGTTCGTCGCGGCTACGCTTGCTGACGCCTTCGATGAGGACGTCGTACTGCTGGCCGATACAGCGGCGGTTGGCTTCTGCCGACAGCTCGTTCTGCAAGGCGATGATTTCGTTCAGCCTTCTTATCTTCACCTCTTCGGGCACATCGTCGGGAAGATGCTTGCTCGCATACGTTCCGGGGCGTTCGCTGTACTTGAACATGAAGGCACTGTCGTAGCCCACCTCACGCATGAGGGAAAGGCTCTCCCTGTGGTCTTCCTCCGTCTCGCTGCAGTAGCCGACGAAGATGTCTGTCGTGATGGCGCAGTCGGGAATGATGCGACGTATGGCAGCCACACGGTCGAGGTACCACTCCCTCGTATATTTGCGGTTCATCAGCTTCAGGATGCGGTTGCTTCCGCTCTGCACAGGCAAATGGATGTGGTGGCAGATGTTCGGCTCTTCGGCAATGACGCGCAGCGTCTCGTCGCTCATATCCTTGGGATGCGACGTCGTGAAGCGCACCCTCATCTGCGGAACCTCGCGGGCGACGAGGCGCAATAGCTGAGGGAAAGAACACTCTTTTAAAGGGGCAAGGGGCAAGGGGCAAGGGGCAAGAGGATTGATATTTGAGGGGACAGGGGAACCAATAGAACAGAAGCTATTCTCTTGCTCCTTGCTCCTTGCTCCTTGCTCCTCTCCAATAGGTCCGGGACTCTTATAGCTGTTCACGTTCTGCCCGAGCAGCGTCACCTCCTTGTAGCCACGCTCTTGCAGGTCGCGGCATTCGCGCAAGATGCTTTCCACGTCCCTGCTGCGCTCGCGGCCTCTGGTGTAGGGCACGATGCAGTAGTGGCAGAAGTTGTTGCAGCCTCGCATGATGCTGACGAAGCCCGAAATGTGTGGTCCGCAGATGCGTTGCGGCACGATGTCGCGGTAAGTCTCTGTGGTGGAGAGCTCCACGTTGATGGCTTTCTGTCCGCATTCGGCCTGCGCAATCAGGTCTGGCAGCGTGAGGTAAGCGTCCGGTCCGGCCACGAGGTCGGCATGATGCGCCTCGATGAGTTGTTCCTTGACGCGCTCTGCCATGCAGCCGAGCACACCGATAATGATGCGGCGCCCCTGCTTCTTCTGCAAACTATGGTAGAAGTCGAGGCGTGAAAGTATCTTTTGTTCGGCATTGTCGCGCACGGAGCAAGTGTTCAGGAACACGGCATCAGCCTCTTCCTGACGCTCCGTCACCTCATATCCTGCCATGCCCATCACGCTGGCCACAACTTCGCTGTCGGCCACGTTCATCTGGCATCCGTAAGTCTCAATGAGCAACTTCTTCATATACATAATAGGGTACACTTCCCCATTTTCGCCGCAAAGATAATACTTTTTTGTGAAATTTGCGATTTTAAGCCAACAAAATATGCCTTCCTGCTTGTTTATGAGATGAAATCTCATGGGAAAGACAATTATATCGTGCTGTAAAGCATAATGAAACAGCCAGCCCGCAAGCATAGTGCGAACTGGCTGTTTCTTGTATTGTGCACTTCGCGCGGAAGGGCTTTACACCAGATGGCCGATGATTTGTTCTCGGTCGCCGGGGAGGTAGTCGATGACGGGTATTTCTATCATTGTGTAGGCGCCGGGCTGCTGTTTCATCGTGGCGCGGGCGGCGTTGACGAGCACCTGAGCCGTGAGGGCAGGGTTGTTGATCTTCATGTTGAACTCGAAGAGCTGGTTGTGCGTCTGGCCGCTGACGCCCTTGCGGACGAGGTTGACGCCGTGGCCCACATCGTTCAGGGCATCCACGCTCTCCACCTGGAAGACGTGTGTCTCGTCGTGAGAGAAATAGGGGTCAGCCTTGATGGCCTTCGTCACCTCCTCGAGGCTTGCGCCGTCTTCCAGCTCGACATACACCATGCGGCGATGTATGCCTTCGCCCACGGGAATCGTCATCGAGAGGGCATCCTTCACGCCCGCCTTGCTGCGGACGCATACGCTGTGGCCCATCGAGCGGCCCGGGCCGAAGTTGGTGTAGGTGAGGCCCTTGGGAGCAAGGCTCTCCATCAGGGTGCGGACGATGCTGTCGCTGCCCGGATCCCATCCGGCGGATATGATGCTCACGGCGCCGTGCTGTTTGGCGGCAGCCGAGAGGGTGCGGCGCAGGTCGAGGATGGACGTGTGGATGTCGAAGCTGTCGACGGTGTTGATGCCCAGGGCGAGACATTTCAGGGCGTGCTCCTCGACGGAACGCGTCGGCGTAGCCAGTATCGCCACATCCACTTTGCCCAGTTCCGTGATGTCCTTCACCACTTTATAGTCAGCCAGTTCGGCCGGTTTGTCGGCTGCGCCATTGCGGCGCACGATGCCTGCTATCTCCATGTCGGGAGCTGCCTGCAAAGCCTGAACGGTGTACTTCCCGATGTTGCCATACCCGACAACTGCAATTCTCAATTTTTCCATTTTTTATTTACTTTTAGTTACTATTATCCCGTTTTCGCTTGCAAAGGTAGATATTTTTGCCATGATAAGCAACAATATGTTTGAATTTGTTTGCTAAAGTGTTGAATTTTGTTCGCTGTTAGTCAAGGCGGAAACAAAAACAAGGACTCTCCACAATGTCAGCAGGCTCAATAGGGGAATGCGAAAAAACTTTACATTTCAGAAAGGAGACGCCTGCGGTTGGAAGCCATGCGGCATGGCGGGTTTTTCAACAAGGCACGCCTTTCTTGCAAACAAGGCACGCTCTTCTTGCAGAAACCACACGTTGCGTTTACCGTCTTGACAGGTCATTTTTTGAAGAAAATCACGCTCTATTTGACAATAATATAGAACAAATTAACACTTTATTTGCATCACATACCAAAAGATAGCCTTATAACTAACTGACAATCAGGTATCATTCAATTTGAGCCACTTTTTCTTGTTTTGTGGCATCTTGTGCCACAGAGGCCAAGAAACGCCGTCAGAGCGCTTGCTTCCGAGAAAATTCTTTACAAAACTGGGGTACGTCGGCTGCTTTTGGGTTTCTCCCTTCGATTTTATAGCAGCATGGATGAAAAATGGCTTGCTTGACCGCGCAAGAGGAGCAATCTTGCATTTTCTTCGCCTTTGAATGTTTTTTTCTTTGTTTTTATGTTCAAATTACGAAGAAAAACACTAATTTTGTATGCGACAAGACGATATTATTCACCCTAAAAATACAAAAGAACATGAAACTTAACGGACGAAGAGAGAGTACAAACGTTGACGATCGCCGCGGAATGTCGGCAGCGAAGGCCGGCGGCGTGGGCATCGTGGGCGTCATCATTGCCCTTGTGATGACATTCATGTCGAAGGGCAGTCTGGACCTGACGGACATCATCAGCAACGTCGGACAATTAGGCAACGTCACTGAACAAGCAGAGGGCGGACGCGAGTTCACTGCCGAAGAGCAGGAGCTGGCCACGTTCTCGAAGCAAATCCTCGCCGGCACGGAAGATGTCTGGACGGAGGAGTTCAAGAAGTTAGGCCGCACCTACGAGCCGCCAAAGATGGTGCTCTACACGGGCAGCGTGCAGACGGGCTGCGGCAACGGACAGTCGAGCATGGGGCCCTTCTATTGCTCGGCCGACCAGTGCCTCTACATCGACCTCTCCTTCTTCTCTTCCATGAAGCAGCAATTGGGAGCCGACGGCGACTTTGCCTATGCCTACGTGATTGCCCATGAAGTGGGGCACCACGTGGAATACCTCTTGGGCACACTCGGCAAAGTGCATCAGCAGATGTCGAGACTCAGCGAGGCAGAAGCCAACAAGCTGAGCGTGCGCCTGGAACTCCTTGCCGACTTCTATGCTGGCGTATGGGCTTACCATGACAACAAGATGTTCGGCAGCCTCGAGGACGGCGACCTGGAAGAAGCCATCAACTGCGCGCAGGTCATCGGCGACAACTATCTGCAGGAAAAGGCTCGCGGCTACTCTCAGCCCGAAACCTTCACCCACGGCACCAGCAAGCAGCGCATGAAATGGCTGAAGCTTGGCCTCAGCACAGGCGACATCACCAAGGGTACAACCTTCCAGTGCAGCGACGCAGAACTCTAATCACTCCGTCACGGTCTGGGTGCGTTCCTGCTCCATCTGCTGGAAGTCCTTTAGACGAAGGACAAAGCTGCGGGTAAGGTATTTGTCGAGGACTACGGGATTGACACTCAGCTCCTGCGGCGTGCCGTGGAAGAGAATCTGTCCCTCGAAGAGCAGATAGGCACGGTCTGTGATGCAGAGCGTATCCTCCACGTTGTGGTCGGTGATGAGCACGCCGATGTTGCGTTGCTTGAGCTTCCAGACAATATACTGGATGTCCTCCACGGCAATGGGATCGACACCTGCAAAAGGTTCGTCGAGCATGATGAACTTAGGGTCGATGGCAAGGCAGCGGGCAATCTCCGTACGACGCCGTTCGCCACCGCTCAGACGGTCGCCGAGGTTCTTGCGCACCTTCTCGAGATGGAACTCGCTGATAAGGCTTTCGAGCTTCTCGCGCTGATAGTCGCGAGGCTTGCCTGTCATCTCGAGCACACTGGCAATGTTGTCTTCGACGCTCATCTTGCGGAAGACGCTGGCCTCCTGCGCCAAGTAACCGATGCCTCGACGGGCACGCTGATAGACAGGCAGGGTGGTTATCTCTTCGTCCCCCAAGAAGATGTGTCCGGCATTGGGGATAACAAGTCCAGTCGTCATGTAGAACGAAGTCGTCTTGCCTGCACCGTTAGGTCCAAGCAGACCTACAATCTCACCCTGACGGACGTCGAAGGTAACGTTGTTCACCACGGTTCGCTTGCCATATATCTTGACAAGGCCTTCGCTGCGGAGCTGCAAACTATCTTGTTCCATTCTTCTTTATTTATATTTTGGGGTTAGAGGTTAGAGGTTAGAGGTTAGAGGAATGTTTTGGATGCTAATTCAAGAGCCAAAGGTATTCTCTAACCACTAACCACTAACCTCTAACCACTTTCTGTTCTTCCTTTACTTTGCGGAGCAAGTCGCTGGCAAAGATGAAGGAGTTGAGCTTCTCGTTGGTCGAAGCCATTATCTCGTCCTTCGAGCCTTCCCACTCCTTGTGGCCATCGCAAATAAAGAGAATGCTCTCGCCGATGCCCAGCACAGAGTTCATGTCGTGCGTGTTGATGATGGTGGTCATGCCATATTCGTGAGTGATGCTGCTGATGAGGTCGTCGATGACGAGGCTCGTCTTGGGGTCGAGGCCCGAGTTCGGCTCGTCGCAGAACAAGTATTTGGGATTGAGGGCTATGGCTCGGGCTATGGCGACACGTTTCTGCATACCGCCGCTTATCTCGCCTGGCATCTTCTCCTCAGCACCTTTCAGGTTGACGCGCTCCAAGCAGAACCGGGCACGGCGCACACGGTCGGCCAGGTTCATGTCGGAGAACATGTCAAGGGGAAACATGACATTCTCCAGCACGGACATCGAGTCAAAAAGCGCCGCACTCTGGAAGATCATGCCCATCTCGCGACGCAGCATCACACGCTCACGTTTCTCCATCTTCACGAAGTCGCGACCGTCGTAAAGAATCCTGCCTTTGGTAGGCGTGAAGAGCCCCACGATGTTCTTCATCAGGACTGTCTTGCCGGAACCCGACTGACCGATGATGAGGTTGGTCTGCCCGTCGCGGAAGAGCATGTTGATGTCCGAGAGGATGTCCCTGCCATCGAAACTCTTGTATAGATGCTGTACTTCAATCATTATGACAACAAATGCGTTAGAAAGATATCAGTGAAAAGGATGAGCATACTGCTCGACACGACGGCATTGGTGCTGGCCTTGCCCACATCAAAGCTGCCGCCTTCGACGAAGTAGCCGTGGTAGGAAGCCACACTGCTGATGATGAAGGCAAAGAAGATGCTCTTTATGATGCTCATCCACACATACCAAGGATTGAAGCTGTGCAACAAGCCTACTGTAAGATCGTCGGGCGTGATGATGCCCGCAATGGCTGTGGCATAAGCTCCCACAAAGCCCGAGACAATACTGAAGACGACGAGGAAGGGAATCATCGTCATCATGCCAATCACTTTGGGCAGGATGAGGAACGATGCCGAGTTGACGCCCATGATTTCAAGGGCGTCAATCTGCTGCGTCACACGCATCGTGCCTATCTCCGATGCGATGTTCGATCCGACCTTGCCTGCAAGGATGAGGCACATGATGCTCGACGAGAATTCCAGCAACATGATTTCGCGAGTGGTGTAACCCGTGGTGAAGGTCGGCATCCAAGGGCTCTGGATGTTAAGCTTGATTTGTATGCAGATAACGGCACCAATGAAAAAACTGATGAGCAGCACGATGCCTATGGAATCGACGCCAAGCGAACCCATCTCCCGAATATACTGCCGCATGAACATACGCCAGCGCTCGGGAATGCTCAGCACCCTGCCCATGAGCTGCAGATAACGGCCAAAGGCGGCCAGCCATTTCGTGATGAACACTCTCGTATTTACTATTTGACAATTTACTATTTACGATTTGCCTTTGCCACATACAGCGGCAGCAAATTCTTCACTCTTCACTCTTCACTTTTCACTTTTCTGTGGCGTCTCCATGCCGACAACGAGGCGGTTGCCACTGCCGAAGATTTGCTGTGCCACCTGCTTGATGTCCTCCACGGTCACGCTCTGCACGCACTCCTCGTAGCCTTCGACGAACTCCTGCTTGTAGCGCGTCTTGGAGACAAGGCAGTTCATCCAGTAGCCATTGTCCTTGAGGTTCTCCTGATGCGAGCGGAGCATGTAC
>CAMKTM010000074.1 GCA_946415695.1 uncultured Prevotellaceae bacterium
AATAAGAGCGTGCCTTGTTTACAATAAGAGCGTGGCTTGTTTGCAATAAGAGCGTGGCTTGTTTTTGTGGACGACGTGTGATGTTCTGTCGGAGCTGGCTATTTTACCATTGCTTCAGCCAGTTGTTCAAGCTGCACTTCATCGGCGGCCTTCATGCGGGAACGGATGGTAACGAGGGGTTCCACGATTTGGCAATCCTTCATGGCTTCAATCATTTCACGCATGACGCGGCCTGCACTGGGTGCCCAACTGCCGTTCTCGACGATGCCGAAGCGGCGCTTCTGGTAGTTCTTTATCTGAAGATGATAGAGGAAGTCGTGCATGACGGGGAAGACGCCGCCGTCGTAGCTGGCTGCCATGACCACGATGTTGGGGTAGCGGAAAGCATCCTCGATGACCTCCGCCATGTCGTCGCGGCTGAGGTCGCTCACTACAACCTTCTTCGCTCCCTTCTCACGGAGCATCTCGCCGAAGCGCTCCGCAGCCGCAGCCGTGCCGCCATGAATGCTGGCGTATGCCACGAGCACGCCTTCGCTCTCGGGTTCGTAGCGGCTCCAGATGTCGTAGAGCCTGATGGCCTCTTTCATGGCCTTGCCAGTAAGGACAGGGCCGTGCAGCGGACAGATGGCCTGGATGTCGAGCGCAGCTGCCTTCTTCAGCACGTTCTGCACCTGCACGCCATACTTGCCACAGATGTTGAAGTAGTAGCGGCGAGCCTCGCAAGCCCAATCCTCCCCCGTCGCCTCCAAAGGAGGGGTGAACGGCAAGGTGGACGGACGGTTCTCCCCTCCTTTGGAGGGGTCGGGGGAGGCTTTTCCGAACTTCCCAAACCCGTCGGCCGCAAAGAGCACCTTCTCCTTGTCCTCGTAGCTCATAATGACTTCGGGCCAATGCACCATGGGCGCAGCGATGAAGTGGAGTGTGTGGCTGCCCAGGGAGAGCGTATCGCCTTCCTTCACGGTGATGACGCGACCTTCGAACGGGAAGCCATCGAAGAAGTTGGGGAGCATCTTCAAGGCCTGAGCGCTGCAGACAAGCTGCAGTTCGGGATATGCTTCGAGCACCTCTGCTATGAGCGACGCGTGGTCGGGCTCCATGTGATGCGCCACGAGATAGGCGGGCTTGCGGCCAGCAAGGGCTGCCGTGAGATTTGCCTTCCACTCGTCCGCCTTGCGGCGGTCGGCTGTGTCCATGATGGCTATCTTCTCGTCCTCGATGAGATAGGAATTGTAGCTCATGCCTTCCGGCACAACGTATTGACTCTCGAAGAGGTCGATGTCGAGATCATCGACACCAATGTACTTGATAGACCCCCAAGCCCCCTTTAGGGGGATGTCTTGAGCGGCTGTAAAGTTGTCTTCTATCATTATATATTATTTATTAAATTAAACATCTTTCATTCCCCCTAAAGGGGGTTAGGGGGTCTATTCCAGATAGGTGTACCCGTAGAGTCCTGCGCGGTAGTTGCTGATGAACTCCTTGCCTTCGCTTGGGGTGATCTTGCCGTCCTTGATGGCTTTGCTGACCCATATCTCGAGGCGACGGACAAGCTTCTTCGGGTCGTACTGCACGTACTCGAGCACATCGGCAACCGTCTCGCCGTCGATGAACTGCTCGATGGTGTAATCGTCCTTGTCAACGCTGATGTGTACGGCGTTCGTGTCGCCGAAAAGGTTGTGCATGTTGCCAAGAATCTCCTGGTAAGCTCCTACGAGGAAAACGCCGATGTAGTAGTGCTCGTCGGAGCGGACGGGATGCAGAGGGATGTAGTTCGTCTGCTGTCCGCCGTTGACGTAAGCCGAAATCTTGCCGTCGCTGTCGCAGGTGATGTCCTGCAGGGTGGCGCTGCGTGTAGGCTGCTCCTCTAAACGTGCAATCGGCATGATGGGGAAGAGCTGGTCAATGCCCCACGAGTCGGGCATGCTCTGGAAGAGCGAGAAGTTGCAGAAATACTTGTCCGCCATCTGCTTGTCGAGATTGCGAAGCTCGTCGGGCACATGCTTCTGATGGTGTGCCAGCTCTGCCACTTCGTGACTGATGGCCCAATACAAAGACTCGATTTGTGCACGTGTCTTGAGGTCGATGATGCCATGGCGGAAGAGGTCGAGCGCCTCCTCACGGATGTCCTCGGCATCGTGCCAATCCTCAAGAAGGGAGCGCGAAGAGAGCTTGTCCCAAATCTCCGTCAGGTCGTGCACAAGCTTGTGGTCATCGGGACCAGGCTCGAAATCTTCGGGCATCTGAGGTGCTGTGACGCTTTCCAAAACATCGATGATGAGCACGCTGTGGTGCGCAGTCAATGAGCGTCCGCCTTCCGTGATGAGGTTGGGGTGGGGGATGTCGTTCTTGTCGGCAGCCTCGACGAAGGTGTAGATGCAGTCGTTCACGTACTCCTGAATGCTGTAGTTCACGCTGCTCTCGCTGTTGCTGCTGCGTGTGCCGTCGTAATCGACGCCCAGTCCGCCACCGCAATCGACGAACTTGATGTCGAAGCCCATTGCGTGGAGCTGCACATAATACTGTGCTGCCTCGCGAAGGGCGGTGCTGATGCGGCGTATCTTGTTGATTTGGCTGCCGATGTGGAAGTGAATGAGGCGCAGACAATCGCGAAGGCCAAGCTCGTCGAGTTTCTGTAATGCCATCAACAACTCCGAAGAGTTCAAACCAAACTTGGAGGCATCGCCGCCGCTCTCGCTCCACTTGCCGCTGCCGTTGCTGGCCAGTTTAATGCGGATGCCGAGGTTCGGGTGCACACCAAGTTTCTTTGCCGTCTCTGCAATGACAGCCAGCTCGGGCAACTTCTCGATGACGAGGAAGACGCGCTTGCCCATCTTCTGTGCCAAGAGAGCCAGTTCGATGAAGTTCTGATCCTTGTGTCCGTTGCAGATGATGAGGCTGTCGCTGTCCATGTTAGTGGCCAGGACGGCGTGCAGCTCGGGCTTCGAGCCGGCTTCCAGTCCGAGGTTGTAGCGTTTGCCGTGGCTGATGATTTCTTCCACGACGGGCCGCATCTGGTTGACCTTGATGGGGAAGATGATGAAGTGCTCGCCCTTGTAGTCGTACTCCTTTGTCGCCTTACGGAAGCATTCGTCGGTCTTCTCGATGCGGTTGTCGAGAATGTCGGGGAAGCGAAGCAATACGGGAGCCGTCACGTGGCGGGTCGCCAGTTGGTCCACAACCTCCTTTAAGTCCACCTGCACGCTGTTCTTCTTGGGCGTGACATAAACGTGCCCTTTCTCGTTGATGCCAAAGTAGTTTACGCCCCAGCCTTTGATGTTGTAGAGCTCCTCAGAGTCCTCGATACGCCACTTTTTCATTTACTATTTAATGATTTACGATTTACTGTTTTGTTCCCCCTAAAGGGGGTTAGGGGGTCTCTATAGTCCCAGCTCTTCGCGGATAAGTTTTACGCTGATTTGCAGTTTGTCATAGTTGTCGAGCAGTGTTACGTCGATGACGTGTTCTGCCTTTAGGTAGAAGGGTTCGCGCTGCTGAAGCGAGGTGCGGATGTAGTCGAGGAGTTCCTCTTCGCTTTTACCTTGCAGGAGCGGACGTTCCACTTTACGCATCTTGAGGTGCTGAGCCAGCACTTCCGGCGTTGCTTTCAGATAGACGCTTTCGCCTACGCTGCGTATGTAGTCCATGTTGTCGAAGAAGCATGGTGTGCCGCCTCCGCAGCTGAGGACAATGTCCTCGAACTCTGCGGCTTCGTGGAGCATGTTGCGTTCTATTTCGCGGAAGCCGTCTTCGCCTCTTTCTTCAAAGAGTTGTGCCACAGTGCGATGGTAACGCATCTCGATGTACCAGTCGAGGTCGTAGAAGGTGCGACCCAAGGCAAGGGCGAGCTGACGTCCGACGGTTGTCTTGCCCGAGCCCATGTAGCCGATGAGGATGATGCTTTTCATTTGCGTGCGAAGCGGTGTTTTGCTGGCTTTTCTCCTGCGGTCTTTTCCTTCTGCCCTTCGATTATCTCCATGCATTCTTCGTAGGTCAGTTCTTTTGCTTTTTCGTGCATGGCCTTGGGCAGACGGTAGTTGTTGCCTTTATAAGCGATGTATGGGCCGTAGCGTCCTTTCAGGACTTCCAGTTCTGGTTCTTCTTCGAAAGTCTTGAGGTGGCGTTCTGCCTCTTCCTGATGTTTGTGGTGCATCATGATGACGGCTTGCTCGAAGGTGATTTCCATTGGGTCTTTGTCTTTCGGGATGGAGACGTATGAGCCTTTGTGGGCGACGTATGGTCCGTATTTGCCTGCTCCGATGGTGATGGGTTCGCCTTCGTACGTTCCTAATTTGCGAGGCAGCTGGAAGAGTTCGATGGCTTCTTCCAGGGTGATGGTCTCGAGCTTTTGTCCGGCATTGAGTTGTGCGAAGCGGGGTTTTTGCCCGTTCTCGCTGTTGCCCATCTGAACGACTGGGCCGAAGCGGCCAATCTTGACTGTGACGGGTGCTCCTGTTTTGGGGTCGTTGCCCAGCAGGCGTTCGCCGACTTTATGCACTGTGTGGGTGTTGACGGACTTCTCGACGAGTGGTTCGAAGCCTTCGTAGAAGTTTTTCACGACGCCTTCCCAGGCGATTTTGCCTTCGGCTATTTCGTCGAATTCCTTCTCGATGTCTGCCGTGAAGTTGTAGTCCATGATTTCGGGGAAGTTCTCCTTCAGGTAGTCGTTCACGACGATGCCTGTGTCGGTGGGCATCAGTTTGCCGCGTTCCTGCCCTACAAAGGTGGTGTGCGACTCTGTGACCAGTTTGTCTCCGGTGAGTGTGATGGTCTGGTAGGTGCGTTCTTCGCCTGGTTTGTCTCCTTTTTCTACGTATTCGCGCTGCTGAATGGTCGTGATGGTGGTGGCATAGGTGCTGGGGCGGCCGATGCCAAGTTCTTCGAGCTTGCGGACGAGGCTTGCCTCGTTGTAGCGGACGGGACGCTGGGAGAAGCGCTGGGTGGCTGTGATTTGTTCGCGGCTCAGGTTTTCGCCGACTGTCATGGCGGGCAGTGTGCTCAAGTTCTCGTTGTCGCCGTTCTCGTTGTAGAAAGCCCCGTCAATGCTTGTCTTTTGTGGGAGTGCCTCTTCGCTATAGACGCGCAGGAAGCCGTTGAACTTGACAACTTCGCCTTCTGCGAGGAAGACTTCTTCTTTGCCGCTTATGCCGATGGTCACTCCTGTGTGCTCCAGCTCGGCATCGGCCATTTGGCTTGCAATGGTGCGTTTCCAGATGAGGTCGTAGAGGCGTCGTTCCTGCTGGTTGCCTTCTATTTGCTGTTGGTCCATGTAGGTGGGCCGGATGGCTTCGTGTGCTTCTTGAGCGCCTTTCGAGCTGGTGTGGTACTGGCGTGTCTTCACGTATTCTTCGCCCATTTGTTCGGCAATGACCTTTTTGCTGGCATTCAGGCAGAGTTTGCTCAGATTTACGCTGTCGGTACGCATGTAGGTGATGCGACCGTTTTCGTAGAGGTGCTGGGCCACCATCATGGTCTGTGCCACGGTGAAGCCGAGCTTGTGGGCAGCTTCCTGTTGGAGGGTGCTGGTCGTGAAGGGGGGAGCCGGAGTGCGCTTAATGGGCTTTGTCGTAATGTCCTGCACGCTGAAGAGACAGCCCTTGCAGCTCTCCAGGAAGGATTGTGCCTCTTCGGCTGTGGGGAAGCGTCGGTTGAGCACAGCCTTCACTTCAGACCCCTCTAAATCTCCTTTTGATGGGGAGTCGGAGAGGGTCCGGAAGGTGGCCGTCACGCGGTAGTTCTCCTCGCAGCGGAAGGCTTCTATTTCGCGTTCGCGCTCCACGATGAGGCGTACGGCGACGCTCTGAACGCGACCGGCCGAAAGGCTTGGCTTCACTTTGCGCCAAAGCACCGGGCTGAGCTTAAAGCCCACGATGCGGTCGAGCACACGGCGAGCCTGCTGGGCGTTCACCAGGTTGATGTCAATCTGACGTGGGTGCTCGATGGCTTCCAGGATGGCTGGCTTCGTGATTTCGTGGAAAACGATGCGGCGAGTGTTTTCGGGCTTCAGGCCGAGCACTTCGTAAAGATGCCAGCTGATGGCTTCTCCTTCGCGGTCTTCATCGGATGCCAGCCAAACCATGCTTGCTTTTTCTGCCTGACTTTTCAGTTGGGCCACCACCTTTGTCTTGTCGGAAGGCACCTCATACTGCGGTGCGAACGTCTTTTCGTCCACGCTGAACGAGCGTTTCTTCAGGTCGCGTATGTGTCCGTAGCTTGACAGGACCTTGTACTTGTCACCAAGAAATTTTTCTATTGTCTTAGCCTTTGCTGGGCTTTCCACAATAACCAGATTATCCTTCATGTTTGATGATTTAATTGAATTTGCGGCAGCAAAGGTAATTCTTTTTTTCTAACTATACATTATATATATATAAAAATTTTACTTTTTCCCATAATTCTTCTCATTATTCCCGCTTTCTTGAAAAATTATTACTATGTGCGTGGCGTGCCTGCGCGCGGTTCTATTTTATTGACCGCGCGGTCTTGTTTCAATAAGAGGGTGCCTTGTTTTCAATAAGAGCGTGCCTTGTTTACAATAAGAGCGTGCCTTGTTTACAATAAGAGCGTGCCTTGTTTATAATAAGAGCGTGCCTTTATTGCAATAAGGGCGTGCCTCGTTTTTGGGGAGGATGCGTTGCGATGTGTACAAAACGAGACGATGATGTCTCAGCTGGCACAGTTTGCGAGGGCTTCGCAAGCTTTGCGAGGGTCGTCGGCACCGAAGATGAAGTTGCCGGCCACTAGGACATCTGCTCCCGCTTCCGTTAGCAGACGGCCTGTATCAAGATTGACGCCGCCATCCACCTCAATGAGAGCCTTGCTCTCTGTCCTTGTGAGCAGACGGCGCAGTTCTGCCACCTTTTTCAGGGTGTGGGGAATGAATTTTTGTCCGCCGAACCCCGGATTGACACTCATCAGCAATACAAGGTCAACGTCGCAGGCAATGTCTTCCAGGACGGAAACCGGAGTGGCGGGATTAAGCGTGACACCAGCCTTCATGCCCGCCTCGTGTATCTGGCTCACCACTCGATGCAAGTGCGGACAAGCCTCGTAGTGCACGTTCATCAGGTAGGCACCGAGCGCCTTGACCTCGTTCACGAATTTCTCCGGCTGCACAATCATGAGATGCACGTCGAGCGGTTTTTCGCTAATCCGGGCCACATGTTTCAGCACAGGAAACCCGAAGGAAATGTTGGGGACAAACACGCCGTCCATGACATCAATGTGAAGCCAGTCGGCAGCGCTTTGGTTGAACCACTTCATCTCTGCTTCCAGATTGGCAAAGTTGGCAGAGAGCAACGAGGGGGAAATCATCATGTCAGGCAAGGATGGCGATGTATGGCTGAGGCCGGAAAGTGCGGGCAAACTGACGTATCTTGGCCAAAACAGCAGTACTTGGCTGGAAATAGGGTAGAGGTAGAGTTTGTTCCATAGGCGGATGATTAGGGAAAGAAGGGTTGACGTTAGGTTTCACTTCTATATTAAAAACGAAGGACGGCCTTATTTTATTGTGAGAAAACAGAGATGAAATATAAATAAATCCGCATTACGCCCTATTTAGATTTTTTTGAAATAGCAGGCCGAGAAAATCCGTTCCGCGCAAATTTGACAACTCTATATAATTTCGCATGTTAGAAAGTAAGCCTCATCGCCTGCAACTCATCGTTTCTCTTCGAAAGAGCGTTGAGTTTCAAATGATTGTAAATTTGCAAGAGAAATAAAAGCCGCTTTTTGAAGCCGTTTATGGCGTTATCTGAAATACAGAAAGTTAGGCTTTTGAGCACTTTTGAAGGCAACGAAAAAAGTTTGGCAGTTTGAAGATTTTGTAGTAACTTTGCAGACGATTTCGCAAAAAAAATCAAGCCCCCTCCAGCGGCTTCCCAGCAATGGAGCGAAAGATACACATTATATATTTTATGTGCGTGTAAGAGAGACCGTGAAAGAAGACAAACAGATATTGTGGCAGCGTTGCATGGACATGTTCCGCAGCAACGTGAGCGAACAGCAGTTCCAGACTTGGTTCTCCCCGATGAGGCTCAAGTCCTATGATGCTGCTCAGAAGGAGCTGGCGGTATATATACCGTCCCAGTTCTTCTTTGAATATCTGGAGGAGCATTTCCGCAGACTCATTCACGTAACCATCAGTCGCTTCTTTGGCAGCGACGTAACGCTCTCGTATCAGGTCGAGGTGGCCGACAATGTGACGGTCACGCAAGAAAGCGAGAACGACATGATGCCGCAGGCAACTTCGAGCATCTTCCCCGCTAACCAGTCGCCAACCTTGGCCCAAGCAGTAGGCCTGCCCGAAGACCTCGACTCGCAGCTCAATCCGCATCAGACCTTCAGCAACTTCATCGAGGGCACGAGCAACAAGCTCCCTCGCAGCGTGGGACAAGCCATCGCCGAGCATCCGGAACAGCAGACCTTCAACCCGCTCTTCATCTATGGCCCGAGCGGCGTGGGCAAGACACATCTTGTGAATGCCATAGGATTGCGCACCAAAGAACTGCATCCCGAAAAGCGCGTACTCTACCTGAGCGCCCACCTCTTCATGGTGCAGTTCACCGATGCCCGCAAACGCAACGTCTTCAACGACTTCATACACTTCTACCAGAGCATCGACATGCTCATCATGGACGACATGCAAGAGCTCATCGGCATGGCAGGCACGCAGAACGCCTTCTTCTACGTCTTCAACCACCTGCGGCATAACGGCAAGCAAATCATCATGACCTGCGACCGTCCGCCCGGCTCGCTGCAAGGCATGGAGGACAGACTCATCACCCGCTTCAAGAGCGGACTGATGGCAGAGATGGAGAAACCGGAAGAAAGCTTGCGACGCAATATCCTTCACAGCATCGTGAAGCACGACGGCCTCAACATCCCCGACAATGTGATCGACTACATCTCCCGCAATGTCAACAACAGCGTCCGCGAGTTGGAAGGCATCATACACAGCCTGCTGGCATACTCCGTTGTCTATGGCAAGGAAGTCGATTTGGACTTTGCCAAGAGAATCCTGGCCGGCAGGACAAAGGTAGAAAAGAAGGCCGTCACCATCGACCAAATCATCACCTGCACCTGCGAACATTTCAATGTCCGGGAAGAAGACATCTTTGGCAAGAGCCGCAAGGCAGACATCGTCACCGTACGCCAGATGAGCATGTATCTGGCTCACAAGCACACGAAACTCACGGCAAGCAAGATAGGCATCTATGTGGGCAACCGCGACCATGCCACCGTCCTACACGGCATCAAGACCATCGACGGCAGGCTCAAGGTGGAGAAAGAACTTCAACACCACCTTGAGGAGCTGGAAGGGAAACTAATAGGGAAGGCACTATGAACATAAAGGAAAGAAGAACCATCCGCAAATACACTCAGCAGCCCGTCAGCGACGAGCTGCTGAATCGGTTAATAGAGGAAGCCTCGAGGACACAGACAATGGGCAACCTCCAGCTTTATAGCGTCGTCGTTACAAGGTCGGCAGAAAAGAAGGAACAGTTGGCTCCTGCCCATTTCTTTCAGCCCATGGTGACGCAGGCGCCCGTCGTGCTGACCGTCTGTGCCGACTTCCGCAGGACTACCGACTGGTGCCTGCAGCGAGAAGCGACGCCCGGTTACGACAATGTCCTGAGCTTCCTCAATGCTGCCACCGATGCCCTGCTCTTCACGCAGACGTTCTGCTGCCTGGCAGAAGAGGAAGGCCTTGGCATCTGCTTCCTCGGCACTACCGTCTATCAGCCGCAATCCATCATTGCTACCCTCGAACTGCCCGAACTCGTCTTCCCCGTCGCTACGCTCACCATCGGCTGGCCTGCCGAGAAACCCCGTCAGACTGACCGCTTGCCACTCAAGGCCATTGTGCACCAGGAGACCTACGACGCCTTTACGCCCGAACGCATCGATGCCTGCTACAAGAAGCGCGAGTCGCTGGCCGTCAACAGACACTTCGTGGAAATCAACGACAAGCAGACTTTGGCACAGGTCTTTACCGACATCCGTTATACGAAGAAAGACAACGAGGCCATGTCCGAGGGCCTGCTCCTTGCCCTTGCGCAGCAGAAGTTCCTGAAGACAGGAGGTCTGCCAGGTGGCATCGTGCCGTCTGTTGTTGAGCATCGTCCAGAAGTGTTGGAGTGCGACGTCGTGCGCTTCCAGAACAAGAAAGACAAGTGGGTGGCCTTCGTCGGTTTGCTCGACGGGCTGCCGTACGAGATATTTACCGGTCTGCAAGATGACGACGAGGGCATAGCCATCCCCAAGAGCGTCTCGAAAGGCTTCATCATCAAGCACTACGACCGCGAAGGACAGAAGCGCTACGACTTCCAGTTCGTCAACAAACGTGGCTACAAGACCACTATCGAGGGCCTGAGCGAACGCTTCAACCCGAAGTATTGGGACTATGCAAAGCTCATCAGCGGCGTGCTGCGCTATCGTATGCCCATCGACCACGTCATCAGTCTCATCTCATCCCTCCAGCTCGAGAACGACACCATCAACTCGTGGACGGCAGGCGTGGCACGAGTGCTGAAGAAGTACCTGCCCGACGCGCAGCAGACGCTGGACGAGGAGGAAGAGAAAGTTGAAAAAGAGGTTAATGGTTAATGGTTAGTGGTTAGAGGTTAGAGGTAAGAGGTAAGAGGTAAGAGGATACCTTTGCCCGCTCAGCAACCCAAACTATCTTCTTTCCGCCTGCGCCTGAGCGAAGCGAAGAACCACTAACCTCTAATCACTAACCACAAGAAAAAGGTAAATGG
>CAMKTM010000075.1 GCA_946415695.1 uncultured Prevotellaceae bacterium
ACGGAGGTTGAGGTTTGTACCGCTCTCGTTGGGCAGGTAGATGACGTAGTAGTTGGTAGCTGCATCGCCGGCGAAGGAGGCTGTGGCGGAGGTGCGGCCAAGGAACTCTGTGCCTTTCTTCTCGCCTTCCTCAGCAATGGTGTAGTTCAGGCCACCCCAGTTGACGATGGTGGACTGTTCAACTCCTGTCTTGGGAGCGAAGGTGACGTGAGCCTGGTTGTTGTCATCGCTTGAAGGATTGTCAACAGTGGGGAAGTTAACAGTGTAAACACCTTCGGTATAGACACCATTGGCTGCGGTGGTGAAGATGGTCGCATTGTTAACAATCTGAGTAGCGGGGTCTGTCAACACGTCGTTAGTCGTGTAGAACTTCACATCCTTTACGCTATAGCCGGGAACGGTCTCGTAAATACCGATACGAACCTTCGTGCCGAGCTGACGGAACTTGAAGGTAACGGGGTCATTGCCATAATCAGTCTTCTTCACCGTAACGAGGTCAGCAATATAGCATTTGCTCAGGTCGGCAGCCGTACCGCTGAAGGTGTAAGCCACGCCTGTTGCTCCTGTTGCTGTGGAAGGAGTGATTGCGCTCACGAGGACTTGGCCTGCTGCGGGTGTGCCCTCGTAGATAGCGGTAGTGGCACCTGTTGACCAAGCGATGAAGTCATACTGAGGCTGGCTGTAGTCCCAGTACTTGATCTGCTGAGAGGTGATGCCGTTGTCGATGGCATGCTTGATGCGGTCAACACCAACATACTCCCAGTTGGAAGAGTTGGACTGAGTGGTGTTGGCAGTGTTCTCGGCGTACTTGACAAGATAGTTGTCGAATACGATGCTACCAACGCTTGCAGTGCTGGAACCTTTATAACCAGACACAACAAACTGGTTGCCGAGGAGATTTGCTGCGTCCGAGCCTGTAATATCGGCACGTGTCATGCCCTTCTTCAGAGAACCAAAGACGATAGGTGCCTCTGTCTCAGAGATTGGAGCCGTCCCGTCGTTCACGACGAGGTCTTCATTAGCACAGCCGGCAAAGAGAAGCCCTGCTGTGGCAAGAATAACGGAATAAATCTTTTTCATATTCTTTCGTTTTTAAGTTTAACAATGTTTTCTATCTTTTCGCTATATACATTATATATATTAATGTTCCGTTTCGGAACTGTTGTCCGTTCCGTCGATTTCGGTAAAGACTGTCTGCGAGCCTTCTTCTGCCTCAACCACAACTGCATCGAAAGTAATGGGGAAGAGACTGGCCGGGTTCTCGGGATCGGGAATGACACCGCCTGGGATGTCGGGATCGGGGATGACGGGTGTGGGCACAGGGTTCGACGGGTCGTGCTGGTCGCCCTTCGGTCCATCAGGATAGAGAGGATTGGGAACGAGCGGAGCAGTGGGGTCGGGAATCATGTTGCCTGGATTGTCGGGATCTGGAACATCCGGATAGTTCGGGTCTGGAATGTACGGAGGAATGACTTCGCCCGTCGCAGGATCGATTACGGGGTCGTTATCGCCGCCGTTATCGGGGTCTGGGTCGCGACCGGGGCCGGTTGTTACAGTGCCACCGCCACCTTCGCCTGTGTAGCCGTTGCTGTTGTCGGAAATCTTGAAGAGGTAGGTGTACGAATAGTTGGGCTTCCACTGCAAGAAGCTTGCCGGAACACTGACGTAAGCATCACGAACATGGATGATGTCGCGAGAACCGTCGAGGGCAACGAGAGTATAATCGACACGCAGCTGCATCTTCAGCGAATTGTCTTCGAAGGGAAGAATGGGCTTGTAAGCAGATGTGACGCCTGCCTTGCCGTCGATGGTATAGCTGCCCTTGCCAAATGTGGCGGTAGAGGACGATGTGCCGAGGAAAGCATTGACAGCGGTTGCTGTGGCAGAACCGTCGGCTGCGAGGTAGGGCTTTTCCGTCACGCCTTCCTGAGTATAGGCAGAGGTATAGTCCAAAGCGCCAAAGGTGTTGCTGAAGGCCAGCTTGTTGCCGCTTCCGGAAAAGAGCACTTTGGCTTCATTCGTAGCGTCGTCAAAGTTTACAGTGTACTTGCCCGAAGTGGGGAAAGCGGCTCCGACACCTACGTCGGTGCTGCCCGAGGGAGCGCCGATGTAATAGAACACGAGGTCCTTGATGGCATAGCCGGGAACTGTTTCATAGAAACCGATACGCATCTGGGCACCGAGGCGGCGGAACTGGAACTGAATGGTGCTCTTGTAAGCCTCAGTGGCAGGGGTTGTTGTCGTCTTTGCTTTTGCAGTAGGTGTTGCAGTAATACGGTCGGCAACGTAGATGTTCGTCATCGATGCGGCATCGGTAACGTTGATACGCATGCCTCCTTTGGTGTCCGAGATGAGCTCGTCTGCAGCAAGACCTGCAGCTGCCACGAAGTCGAAACGCTCAGAACTGTAATCCCAGTACTTCACGGCTTGCGTTGCACCCTTCTTGGAAGTCTTTCCCTCGTAGCTCCAATCCCTGGAATTGGTGATGTCGTTTCCTGCGGAATTGGCTTCGTACTCGACATAATAATTGTCGAAGACAGGGCTTTCCACACCGTCCTTCGTCTTGGTGCCGTACACCAAGAACTTGCCGCCAAGCAAGGCAGCAGACTCCTCATGGCCGACGCGTGTTCGAGGTTTTGCGATACTGCCTAAATCGATGGCATCAGAGATGGGAACATCTGGGACGTCCTGCGTCTCGGTGCCAACAAAGCTGTCCTGGGAACAGGCCGTGAAGGCCAGTCCCAGAATAGCTGTGAGGAAGAAATTCTTTGTTCTAATCATTTTTCACAATGTTTTAATAATGTGGCTTTTCTTATTCCACAGTCTTGACAACCTTGAAGACATCGACATAGTTGCCGGGGAGATCTTCAAGACCAGTCGGGAGGTAACGCAGCCATACGATGTAGTAGCCGGGCTTCTCTACCTTGAACTGTGCGGATGTTGTTGAAGCCTGTTCGATGGTCTGACCTTCTGCAGGTGTACCGCCGATTGATGTGTAAACGAATGTGTTGTTGTCGCTTACAGCCTGCTCGGTTGTCTCTACTGCGGAGTAAGCAACCTTCCATTCGCCGTGAGAGTAAGAGCTTACGATAATGGTCTCGCCAACTCTGTATTCGCCTGCATTTGTAATGTCGGATGTTGCAGAGTATGTTGTGATGGCATCACCACCAAGGCTGGTCACACCGGTAATGGTCTCCTGGTTGTAGTCCTCAACACAAGAAACTGTTGCGTCGAAGGTGATGGGATAGAGACCTGGGTCAACACCGGGGTTGGGGTTGGGGTTTGGATTATCGGGATCAACAGGATTGGGGTTGACGGGACCTGTTGTGCCGTTGGTCTTGTCTGAAATCTTGAACACATAGGTGTAAGCATAGTTGGGCTTCCACTGTGCGTAGCTAACAGGCACGACTGCGCTTGCGCCCTTCACTTCGATGGGAGCGCCTACGCCGTCAAGGCTGACGAGCGTGAAGTCGGCACGCAGCACGAGGTTTACGCTGTTGCTGCTGAAGGGAATGACTGACTGCCAAGTAGAGTTGCTGACGAGCTGACCGTCGATGATGGCATCCTTCTTGGCAAAGGTGGGAGTGGCGGAAGTAGTGCTCAGGAATGCTGCATCACCCCATGCATCTACGGTGCCGTCTGTCTTCATGTAACCGCCGGTTGACAGGCTGCTGGCTGCTGTTGTGTAGTCCAACTCGCCGAACTGGAAGTTGTTGGATACGTCTGTACCCTGGAAGTCTGCCAGCACGCGGTTGTTTGCATCATAGCTTACCACTACTTCACCGGAAACGGGGAAGTTACCGCGCAGACCGGCAACTGTCTTTGTAGATGTACCAGCCATTGCCAGATAGTTGTCGTCATAGTAGAACTTCACGTCCTTTACGGCGTAGCCGGGAACGGTTTCATAGATACCGAAACGTATGCGAGCGGCAAGGCGCTTGAAGGTAAAGGTAATGGGGCCTTTGCCGTATTGAGCGTTGCTCGTCTCGCCTGTTGCGCTGGCCTGATACTTGGCTGTTACACGGTCGCTGACATAGATCGAGGTAAAGTTGCTCTGGTCAACATTGATCGTGTTCTCCGTCGAGCTGGCAATACGGGTTCCGTCAGGCAGACCGGAAATAGCGATGAAGTCGTACTCGGGAGCTGAAAGGTCCCAATACTTAACGGACTGGGTTGCGGGAGCCACGCCACAAGAGGTCTGACCGAGATAAGACCAACCGTTTGTGTTCGTCTCATCATCTGTGCCACCTGTGCCACCAAGATAGTCAACGATGTAGTTATCGAAGACAGGAGTCTCTGTGTCGCCATTCTTGATGACACCAAAAACGCGGAAGCTGTTACCGAGCAATGCTGCTGCTTCGCTGCCTGTTGCGTCGGCACGTGTCACCTTGTTGCTGCCGCCTGTGAAGTTGATGGCACTGGCGTTGGCAACGGCGGATTCCGGAACGGAATTACCGATAACATCCTCGTTTGTGCAGCTTGCAAGAACCATCGTTGCAGCTGCGAAATAAAACAGAATCTTTTTCACTTTGCTTTAGTTTTAATTATTATTACTAATCATATATATACGTTTGTTTTTTACATTGAGAATTCGGGGATTTCAACTTCCTCGAAGTCCTTGACGATAGCGTTGAAAGCCGAGCCGCCGCTTCTGCGGGGAACGGGGATGGTGTCCATGTCGAGCTCTATGGTGATGACACCGCCTTTCCAGCGCTTGCGCACTTGGTCTGTGACGTCGAAGACGAAGGTGGAGTCCATACCGTTGTTGAACTGCATGTTGATGTCCATGTAGTGTTGGTACTTGTCTTTGACTTCGCTGACATCTTTTATTCGGTTGCCGTTCTGGTTGGGAATGCCGAAGGTCATCAGTCGTCCGCCTGCCACGGCTACTCTCTCGCCTGTTGCCGGCACTGTCGCTGTTGGCTTGAAGTATGTGTTGTATGTCACGGTGACGGGGTCGTCCTCTGAAACGCCCGTGTTGACATTGGTTGCTTTGGCCACGCCGGAGAGGTCGGCAGAACCATCCACACCGATTATCTTGTTGTTGTTGTGGTGCAGGATGACCTGTGTCAGGTAGATGTATGTAATTGGCTCCAGTACCATATTTAGTTTCTTTACATAGACGTTACGCTCTGGATCGTATTCGAAGCCCTCCAGCGATTCGTTGATTTCCAAGGCTTGTTCGTAGGCCGAGAACAGTTGCTCGGGCTGATAGAAGGCGCGTGTGTAACGCGGGGCTTGGTAACGGGTGCTGCGGATGGATTGGTTCGTGTAGGCTGTTACGGTTTCGAGTGTCTCGTTGAAGTTCAAGCTTTGTACATCATCGTTTACGGGTTCTATTTCGTTCCATACGAGTATGTCCCAATATCCGAAGTCGAATTCGCAATGCAGGGTGGTGCCCTTCACTGTATTGCTGATCACACTGGTATGCGGACCGTATGGTTCCTTATATGTATAGTATCGGCGCACGTTGAATCCTGTGGGGTCTGTATAGCCGATTTCGCCAAATCGCTTTTGGTCCTCTGCGTCCCACCCATAGATCCATTCTGCTCGCCAGTCGTATGACAATTCATAATCCCAGTAGGCTTCCAGCCTGAGGTCCACGAGAGGTATCTCTATGTCTCGGGGATCGCCTGGAAGGTGGAGGGGTGGCTCGCGATAACAGCCTGTGAGGCAAATAAGGCTTATAAGAGCTATGTATCTTATCCAGCCTGTCCTCATGGGCGGTCTCCTTCCTTATTTGACGTAGACGTTGTCTGCATCTGTTCTAAATCACTTGTCTTTATTATTGTGGTCTGCTTTTCCCATGGGCGGAAGCTGATACCTTTCTTTTCGTTGCGGCGATAGAGCAGGTCATACACCAATGTGATGCCTACGCGAGTGGGGCCAATCCAGTTGTAACGGTACTGGCGCTTCTTGAATCTGTCTTTGCTCTGTGTCCACTTGTAGTAGTACAACCCGTCCTCGACGCCAGTCTTGGGATTGCCGTACTGATACGGGTCGTATGCTGCCAGGAACCAGCCCACCTGCAGTCCGAACTCCATGCGCCAGTGTCCTTTCTTCGAGAGGGGCAGCACATAGCCTGCGCCCAGACCTGCACCCAAGCCTTCGCCAAACCAACCGCGTTTCTTTCCGAAGCTGAGGCTGTAGATAGCTGCATGGGCATAGCCCTGGAGGTAGAAGCCGCGGAAGGCAGCGCCCTCTCCCGGGAGACGGCGTGCGATGTCGCCGCTGCGGAAATAGTATCGGGCCTCTAATTGGTAGTTGCGAATCTGGAAATACTTTTGGATGTTGTAGTGTTGCCACCAGGGGAAGTCGATTGAGAAACCATAGGTGAAGTGTCCGTGCTTGGGGTAGTACTCGAGAGCGACGTTCGGGATGGGGCACCAGCGGTTGTAGCCTGGCACGTAAGCGAAGTCGAAGAGGATGTTGCTCTTCACGGAAAGCAGTTCGCGGCGCGGCTTGCGTTCTTCCAGGACGGTGTAAGTCTCTTCCGGATGCTGAACTATCACGACAGGCTCCTTCTTTGTCGTGTCGGGCAAAACGGGTTTAACCGGTTCTTTCACGACGGGTGCCTCGGGAATGACCTTCGGGGCATAGGTTCGGGGCGCACGGAAGAAGAAGACGATGCGGGCAGCACGAAGGCGAGGGAAGTACTCGCGGAAGAGACGGAGCCAGAGCGTACCCTGACGGGCGCTGCGGAGAGTGGACTTCAGCTTGTCGATCTGCTTCTTGGGGAGATACTGGTCGCACATGGCCTGGACGTAGCCATAGTCCTTATCGCCCATGCGGCGCATCATCAGGCACAGCGTGCGGTAGTCCTCGATGTCAATCTGCATGTCGAAGTTGTCGCCGGTGGGCACCGAGAGGTTCTCCTTGATGAAGTTGAGGAGGGTCTCTGCACGCTTTTCACCGAGAAACTTGTTGAAGCGGGTGGGACCTTCGGGCGAGGCAGCACCGCGCAGCATCATGTGGACAAGCTCCAGCGAGTCGCGGTTGATGAGCGGGAACACTTCCTGCTCCAACTGCATGATCAGGGAATCGCGCTTCGGCAAGTTCCATTTGTTGATGGGGAAAATGATTTTACCGGCAATATCGAAGAACTCCTCGTCGGACAAATTGATTGAATCCTTTTCGTTCAGGAAGCGGATATAAGAATACGAATGATAGGCTGTGGTATCGGTAACGGCTGGCATCGGAACAGGAAACGCAAAAGCCTTTCCGACGTTCAGGAAAGACATCGTCAGCACGAAAATCAGCATCGCAGCAAAAAAGTCAAGTTTGGCTGCCTTAGTTAACACGTTTATTATAAATCTAAAAGAAGCCATACTTTTCATTCTTTCACTCGTAATCTTTACTTTCCAGCTTATTGGGCCAATTTGTAACTAATACATACGTGCGCGCACAAGTGAGCGCAAATCGACTGCAAAGATACTATTTTTTTCGGAAATCCATAATTATTTCAATATCTACCCCCCCCCATTTTAACCTTTTTTAACGACCGGCGGATTCTCTCTTTCATTTCGCGTTTTCCTTCGTCTGGTTATTTCTTGTTCTCACTCATCGCTGTTCATGCTCAAAAACACGGCACGCTCTTATGGCCATAAAGGCACACCATTATTGCCAACGAGGCACGCTCTTATTGAAATAATGCTGTGCTCTTATTGAAACAGACCCGTGGCGAGCCTCTTCCTGCACTGCAAAACCATGATATGGGCAACTTTCGGTCATGTGGACTTCCGTTTTTTTTGAGACACAGCGCTTCTTCGCACCTAATTCGGTGCAAAATAACATGAAAAATGTCTGCACTGCAATAGTACAGACAATTTTTCACGCCTTTTGAGACAACATTAAATGTGAAAAGACAAAAACTATATACTTTCAAGACAAAATTACAAGTCTATGAAATGATATTTTTATCACTTTGCGACATAGCATTACTGCGATAGTCGGTAGGGCTCATTCCGAAGTGCTGGCGGAAGCAATTGCTAAAATAGGCACTGCTGCTAAACCCGCTGTCAGAAGCTATTTGCACGATGTTCAGGTCGGGCTGCTCTACCAAAATTTTAGCTGCATATTCCAGGCGTAATTGCTGAATATAGCTTGTCAGTTTGGAACAGTCGCTACCTTTGGAGAAAATGGCACCCACGCGTTCCTTCGTCAGCTGGAAACGATCCATGATGGTCTGACGCTCGAACTTGGGATCAAGGAAAAGTCGCTCGCGCACGATAACATCGCTGATATAGCGGAAAAGCTGTTAGTCGCTGAGAGCATTGATGTCAGGAGCTTCCGTGAGCGGTTGGGCACGCTTCTCTTCGATATACATTTTCTTATAGTTGATGGCTTCGGAAATTCTATGGGCAAGTAGGCGATTTCTCCGATGAATTGCCCGATTTTTAACAATAACGACGATGGCAATGACCAAGAAGAGAAGAGCAAAAACGCCCAAGCTTATGGCCACCAGAGTTGACCTGTGGGCTTTGGACTGCTGTCGTTCTGCCACCATCTGCTGTTGCAGGGCATTGTAGCGGGCTACATGTTCGCGGGCCGTTGCATCGTGCACACCGCGCTCTATTCTTTCGAAGGCTTCCACCATGTTACCTTGTTCGCCCAAGGAAGCATAGGCAGCAGTGATGAAACTCTGCGCCTGGATGCGGTAGAAACGGATGTAGTCGCCACGCTTCTGGTCGTTGTCGGGTTCGCGCTGAGTGCTGTCGTGATAGGCTTCGGGATGCTGCTCGTATTCATCAAGCAGTTCGATGATGTGGCGGGCCAAGGGCAGTGTCTCGGCATACTGGCCGTGGGAACCAAGCACGACAATCTTACGCTTCAGCGCAATAATCAGTGCATCGAGCTCATTGAACCGTCCGCGGTTCTCCTCCCTATGCAAGGAAGCGTCAAGCAGGCTAATCACACTGTCAATCTTCGCCATGCCCTGCTGATGTCTTCCGAGGCTATGCAAAGCGGCGCCTATCTCTGCCGTCGTACGCAAGGCACTCGTCTCATGATCGGCACCCAACTGACGGCAAAGGTCAACGTATTCGTTTGAACGCCGCATCCATTTCATCGTGTCATTCTGCTGACGTGCGGTATAGGCCAGCACCTCAAGGACATCCAGATGACGCTCTGGATCAGCCATTAAGGAATCGTGGCAAAGCAGGCGCTCGCCCATGGCGCGTGCCGAATCGAACCTGACGCCTTTCGGTCCCCCAAGCAGAGAATCAACCTGGTCGGGCATTTGGGTATAGCTGTAAATCCTCACCCTGAACATATCGGCGCGCACTGGAGTCATGTTGCCAACGATGCAGGCAGAGTCAAGAATCTGCAGCGCTCGCAATGGCTGATAGCCGTAAATGCTCATAGCCTTCTTACAGGTGTAACACGAGTCGGTGGCTCTAAACCTCTTGCCTCTGCCCGGCCTCAGCTGGCCACTGCGGTCTGTCCACGTACAGCCTGTTGAAAGAGTTACTAAAAGAAGAAAGATAATTGTTGTTTTCAGTTGATTTTGGTTCATGACTCTCTCTCACTTTAGAGCGTTGACTTATGCTTATTTTAGCAAAACATTTACCAAATGCCTCATTTGCTTTTTGCAAGAAATTAGGTATTTCTCGTTGCAAAGATACAGAAAACCGCTTAAAAATGCAACAATATAACATATTCCCACATAAAAACCCCAATGTAATTAACTTTTCTTAACAGCTTGTGAACAAAAAAAGGGCAACATTCTGCTAAATAATTTGCAATCTGCAAAAGAGAATGACCCACGACATGAAGAAATCAGTTTCTATTCATGCCATTAAGGCCGAAACGTATGAGAATCGCCACAAAAGGAGAGTAACAATTATGCTCAAAGCGCAAGGGAAATAATGTTTTTCTGCAATGAGTGAAATTTTTATGGAAAAAATGTGTGACGAAAGAAAATTATTCACTACCTTTGCCGCGAAAAAATGTGCATAAGCCAATCCTGTCTTCTCTGTTGAGAGAAGTTTGGCGTGTACATCTTCAACACTAACACATAAAACCAAATACTATAAATGAAGAAGACTCTTATTTATCTTATCACAGCCGCAGCGATGCTTTTCGCCTCGACACCACGCGCTCTGGCCTACGACTGTGAGGTTGACGGCATTTATTACTGCCGCATCTCCGCCACGGAACTGGAAGTGGCAAACAAAGTGTTCTCCGATCAGAACCGCACAGCATACACCGGGGCCATCACCATTCCGGCCCAAGTGACATACAACGGCAAGACTTTCAATGTGGTATCCATCGGCGACTATGCTTTCCGCGACTGCTCTTCCCTCACGTCCGTCACCATTCCCAACAGCGTGACAGCGATTAAGAGCTACGCCTTCTATGGTTGCAGCGCCATAGCAAGCATCAACATCCCGGCGAGCGTCCAGGAGATTGGCATGGGAGCCTTCGAGGGATGCTCGTCGCTGGCGCAGATGGTACTGCCGCAAGGCATTCCTGTCATCGAGGACGAGACGTTCTACGGATGTTCCTCGCTGCGAGGCATCGTCATCCCCTCCAGCGTGACTGCTGTAGGCGAAGAGGCTTTCTCCCGCTGCACAGCACTCATCTCCATCTATTGCTTCCCGACTTCAGCGCCCGAATGCGAGCTGAACGCCTTCACGAAAGTTGACCGCACATGGTGCACGCTTTACGTTCCGAAGGACTCCAAAGCCTATCAGGAAAGCCCATCATGGC
>CAMKTM010000076.1 GCA_946415695.1 uncultured Prevotellaceae bacterium
ACGTGGGCGACATCAAGCCTGCCGAGGAGGAACTGGAGTTCTGCATGGACCTGGCTTGGGACATCAACAGATGGACGCCCGAACAGGCCTACCTCTACACCCGCGACTGGGCAGCACGCACCTTCGGCGAAGCATACGCCGACGACATCAATGCCATCAAGATGGCCTACTACCGCCTCGGCATCGCTGCCAAACCGGAGCACGTACAGCTCTGCCACTTCGACTACTCGAATGCCGAAATCGATGCCCGCATCGCCGAGTATCAGGACCTCTATCAGAAGACTGTGGCATTGCGTTCGCGCATCCCCTCCATACTTCGCAACGCCTACTACGAACTCATTGAATACCCCGTCTGTGCCTGTGCCGACCAGAACATCAAGCTGCTGCGTGCACGTCAGAGCTTCGTCTATGCCTGGGCCGGACAGCGCGACAAGGCACTCGACTATGCACAGAAAGCGCAGTCGGCCTTCGATGAAATCGTGACGCTCACCAACAAGTACAACAATGGCATCGCCAGCGGCAAGTGGCAAGGCATGATGAGCTACAAGCCCAACAACTGGAGCCAGCACCTGATGCCTGCCGTCGCGACGGCCGACGACGTGGCGGAGCAGCAGAGCAGCATCCTCGAACCCGACATCTTCATCCTCGGCGGCGGCAGCTACACGGGCGCCTCCGCCTCCGTGAAGCGGCTGCACGGACTTGGCATAGAGGGCACCACAGCCACCATCTGGCCACTCGACATGCAGGCATACTCTTCTGCCCACAGCGCACCCTATGCCGAATACAACGTGCCTGTGAAGAAAGGACTCAACGTCGTACAAGTCCGCTGCCTGCCCACCTTCCCCATCAACACCTCCTACGACCTCCGCACCGCCATCTCCGTCGATGGACAGGATGCCAAAGTCATCTCCATCAAGCTCTCGGCCATGACCGACAATTGGGACGAGACGGTGGCACAGGGCTACATCCCCGCTTCCGTCCACTACACGAGCACCGCCGACAAGACAGTCCGCGTCCGCGTCAGCTTCATGGACCCCGGCCTCTCCGTCAGTGCCGTGGCAAGCCTCCCCTTCAGCGCCGGAAAGGATGACCTCACAGACCTCTTGACCAATCCCGACTTCGAGTACGGCAGCGGCGGCTCGCTCAATCCGCAGGGCGGACTGGTGCGCGGCGTTCCGAACGGCTGGAAAGCATCAGGCACGATGAACGGCAACTCGTGGGGCATCAATCAGGACGCTAAGCACCTCTACGGCATCAACACCTACTGGGCAAGCGCAAAGCCCATGCCAAACGTCTATGAACTCTCGCAGACCATACCGGCCAGCAAACTCGGCGCTGGCACATACCTCGTCACCTGCCTGCTCGGCACACAGAAGGACAAAATGGCGAACTGCCGCCTCTTCGCCAACAAGAATGTGCAGTACTACGGCAAGGAGAGCGACTACAAGGAGACGATGCTCACAGCGGGCGAAGTGAACACCTTTGCCGGCTACGGAGCTTCCGGCTCGGGCAAGATGACGCTGAGGCAAATGTCCGTCATGGTGACACTCAAGGACGGCGAGAGCCTGAAACTCGGCATCCGCTCAAGCAACTTCAAGGCCGACGGTTCGCGCTCCACGAATGACAGTCATGGATGGTTCAAAGTCGATCACTTCCGCCTGCAACGCATCAATGCTGAAGAGATACCGAGCAACATAGAAGTACAACCCCAAAGTGCGAGCGTGGAGGGGAACGATACCTTTTATGACGTGCAAGGCCGTTTGCTCCCTTTTGGCGTGACGCGTCAGGACGGCATCTTCATCATGCGACGTCCTGACGGCAGCGTCGTCAAGCTGGCCAAATAGCTAAGTTCGTAAATGCGGCACGTCGAATTGCTCAACACGGCACGTCGAATTTTTCAACTAATCAAAGATAATGTAGTGACGAAGCCTGTCGAGGTCGGTGCTTCGAAAGCCTTCGAGGCGCGAGAGCTCGTCGAGCGAGTGCAAGTCACCCTTGTTCCGGCGGTGCTCGAAGATGGCTTTTGCTTGGTAGAAATTGAGGTACGGATGCTTCATCAACTGCTGAACGGAGAGTTTGTTGACGTTTATCTTTCTGATTTCGACGGGCGAAACGCTCATGTACTTCAGCACGGAATCGGGCAACTCGATGGCTTCCATTGCCTGCTCGACGTTGACAAATCCGCCGAGCGACCTTCTGTAGGCCACGATTCGGGCTGCCCTTTTGGACGCGATGCCTGGAATCATCTTCAGCTGCGAAGTGTCGGCTGTGTTGATGTCGATGGTCTGGCCCATTTTTAATTTCTCCAAACGGGGAAATGTATCATGTGGCACGGCGACTGCCGTCTCTTGGTGTTCTTCGGCCTTCTTTATGGAGGGTTGGTGAGAAGTCTGAAGGGTTGTTTGTTCTACATACTGAAACTCTTTAGCAATCCTTATGTAAGGCTTCAGTCGTTCCCACTGTTCGTTTGTCATGCCAGGCAAGCGCATGAAGTCCTCGGGCTTATGGTAGCGTCCGTGCTTGGCTCGGTAGCGGTAGATGTTGCGCACTTGCCACGGGGAGAGGCCGAGGCGCAGCAGGGTGGTGGAGTCTGCCGTGTTAGGGTCGAAGGGAAAGGTCTCTACAGGGGTTTCTTCAACGGCATAGGTATATTGTCGTGCTGCGTTGCCATTCCATTCTCGTTTTTTCGTTTCTTTTCCCAAGGGGTGTGGGGGAGTCTTGGCTCTCCAGACGGAGTAGCCGACAATCCCTATCAGCAGCACCCATTCGATGACGAGCAGGGCGCGACGTTGCGATGGTGTGAGTGTCGGCAGGCGTTTCATGAGAGGATTTCCTGCAGGAATACTGCGGCGATGGCGAGTGGGGCGACGTATCGGATGATGAAGTAATAGAGTCGGAACAGACGGAAGCGAATGTTGCCGCCGTTCGTCAACTCGTTCTCCACAAGCTTCTTGTCCAGGTGCCAACCCGTGAAGAGGCAGATGATGATGCCGCCTATGGGAAGGATGATCTTGGAGGCTGTGAAGTCGAACAGCTCGAAGATGTTCAAGCCGAAGAGCGTCACGTCGCTCCAGATGCCGAAGGACAGTGAGCAGGCTATGCCGAGTGTCATGCAGGCAACGGACACCGCGATGGCTGCTTTCCTGCGCGACATGTGGAAGGCCTCCAGGACGTAAGCCGTCACACTCTCGTGTAAAGACATTGCGCTGGTGAGCGCCGCCAGCAATAGCAACAGGTAGAAGAAGCTCGAGAAGATGTATCCGAGCCAGGGAACATGACTGAATGCGATGTTGAACACGCTGGGCAGGGTGATGAAGACCAAGCCCGGACCGGCATCCACACTGACCTCCTCGACGCTGAACACCGCAGGGAAGATGATGAAGCCGGCCAGGATGGCGACTATCGTATCGATGACGCTGACGCCAGCCGCTGTCTTTGGCAGATTCGTGTCGTGCCGGAAGTAAGATGCATAGGTGCAGAGGCAACCCATCGCAAGGCTGAGGGAGAAGAAGGCTTGACCGACCGCGCTGAGTATCACGCTGGCCGTCAGTTTCGAGAAGTCCGGCTTGAGCAGGAAGCGCAGGCCTTGCGAAGAGCCAGGCATGCCGAAGGAACAGACCACGAGAATGCCGATGATGAGGAGTAGCAAGGGCATCATGATTTTCGAGAAACGCTCGATGCCGGACTGAACTCCCTTGGCTATGATGAAGTGCGTCAGTGCCATGAAGGTCACTCCGGCCAGTACCGGCATCCACGGGTCGCTGACGAAACCGGAGTATACTTCGCTGTAGTCGCGGTCGGCCTGCAGTCTGCCAGCCACACTTTCAATGAGGTAGAAGAGCGTCCAACCGCTGATGACGATGTAATAACTCAGAATCATGAACGCAACGAACACGCCTGCGATGCCTTCGATGCGCCACCACTTGCCGGGAGCCAGTTTGCTGAAGGCCGTGATGGTGTTGGCATGGGTGTGGCGGCCAATGAGGAACTCGCTCATCATCACCGGTATGCCTATCACGGCAATGCAGATGAGATAGATGAAGATGAATGCGGCACCGCCGTTGTTGCCCACTTCCGTCGGGAAGCGCCACACGTTGCCAAGCCCCACTGCCGAGCCTGCTGAGGCCAGCACTGCGCCTATCTTGCTTCCGAAGTTTCCTCTTTTATCTGTCATTTGCCATTTATTTGTTTGACGTAAGTCTTGCGAAATCCAATACCGGACAACAGTGAACCGTATCAAGAGACACGGCATGTTCTTTGCTTGTACATGTAAAAGCAATTGCTTCTACATGTACAAGCAATTGCTTTTACATGTACAAGCAATCGCTGGGTCGTGATGCAGCAAAGAACATGCTGTGGGTTGACGGGGAGAAGTGAAAGTGCCAAGTTGTAACAATTCATCGGACGTGCGTTATTTATGTTCCCAAAAGGAGCTTTAGAGCCCATATTTCGTTGAGGAAGATGATGAGGATGCCGGTCGGAGCGACCCATCGTATGAGGAAGAGCAACGGCCGCATCATGCGGATAGGGATGCGTCCGTCGTTCGTCAGCTGCTGCTCCACGAGCTTGCGGTCCAGCCACCAACCCACGAAGAGCGTCATCAAAAGACCGCCCAAAGGCATCAGGAAATTCGTCACCGTAAAGTCGAAGAGGTCGAAGAAGCCACGGCCAAACAGCGTCACGTCCTGCCAAGGGCCGAAGGAGAGCGAGCAGAAACTGCCCAAGAACAGGCAGATGACGGTCACGACGGTTGCCGCCCAGCGCCGGCTCTTGCCGAAATGCTCGGAGATGAAGGCGGTGCATATCTCGTGCATGCTGATGCTGCTCGTCAGCGCTGCCAGCAGAAGCAGCACGTAGAAGAGCAGGGCAAAGACGTAGCCTACAACCGGCATCTTGCTGAAGGTCAGGAGAAAGACGTTGGGCAACGTGATGAACACCAGGCCAGGCCCTGCATCGGGAGCGATGCCGACGCTGAAGACCGTCGGGAAGATGATGAAGCCGCTCAGCACGGCCACCATCGTGTCGATGATGCAGACGTTCATCGCGGACTTAACGAGCCTCGTCTCCTTGCTGAAATAGGAAGAATACGTCACGAGGCAGCCGAGGCCTACGCTGAGGGAGAAGAAGGCTTGCCCCATCGCGCCGAGCACGACTTCTGGCGTCACTTTGCTCAAATCGGGCTGGAGGAGGAAGCGAATGCCATCGGAAGCACCGGGCATGGTCAGCGAGAAGGCCATCAGGAACACGATGATGCCAAGCAGCAACGGCATCATCAGCTTGGAGTAACGCTCGATGCCCTGCTGAATGCCTCGCGCCACGACAAAGTGCGTCAGCAGCAGGAAGAGCGCAAGATAGATGATGGGCTGCCAGGGGTCGGAAACAAAGGTCTTGAAGGCTTCGCCGAAGTCAATACCCTCTTGCCCTTGTAGTTGTCCCAGGGCTGATTGCAGAGTGTAGTGCAAAGTCCAGCCTGCCACGACGGAATAGAACGAAAGCACAAGGAAGCCGCCCAACACGCCCATGACGCCGACTGCAATCCACGGCTTGCCAGGCGAAAGCTTCTGGAAGGCACCGAAGGCATTGCTGCGGGCAGAACGCCCGATGATGAACTCGCTGAGCATAACAGGCATGGCGAGCAGAAAAATAAAGCACAGGTAGATGAGGATGAAGGCAGCTCCTCCGCCTCGTCCCACTTCGGTCGGGAAACGCCAGATGTTGCCCAAACCGACAGCAGAGCCTGCTGAAGCCAAAATAACTCCCAACTGACTGCCAAAGCTACCTCTGTCTGAGTTCATAACACATAACTATGAGTACAAAGTTACACCTATACCTATAAACATGGCGCAAAGATACAAAGAAATTCTTAATTCTTAATTCATAATTCTTAATTTCTTTGTATCTTTGCGGCGGAATACATTAAATATATTCTTATATGCTACGTTTGTACTTACGCCGCTATTCTCTTACCATTCTTTTGGCGCTGACCATTGTGTTTCTCTCCCTGCTGCCCATACCTGACTTAAAGGTGGGAGTACACGTCCCGCTTGCCGACAAGTGGACACACATGGTGATGTACGGAGTGCTGACATTTGCCATCTGGTTCGACTACAAACGCTCACACCAGAAGTTCAATGCCTGGCGACTGTTCGTCTTTACCTTCATGGCCCCCATAGCGATGGGCGGCATCCTGGAACTCATGCAGGCCCACCTTACCTCCTGCCGCAGTGGCGAGTGGCTCGACTTCGTCGCCAACACCATCGGCGTGTGCTGCGGCACCGTCGCAGGCCTCCTCTTGAAAATCAAAAAGCACAAAACACAATAACAAATAAAACGCAATAAAATGAAACGAGTTTCCTTATGTATCCCAGTTTTCTGTCTTGCTCTCTTAGCAATGGCAGAGCCAGTCAGCAAGCAGGCTGCACTCTACACGGCACAAACTTATTTGCTTGCAAAGGGCAAAGTGGTCAATACCTCGCAAAACCCCGTCAATGGTCCTCGCAAGTCCGCAGCCCAGATGCCCGGCGAGGGAGTTTATTACCATGTGTTTAATGCCGGCGACGACGGCGGATACGTCATCGTTTCGGGCGACGACCGCACGGAACCTATCCTCGGCTACGTGGAGCAGGGCTCGTTCGACCCGGACAACATCCCCGAGAACATGCGCTCATGGCTGCAGTCCTACGCAGACCAGATAAAGTACATCATCGACCATGACCTGCAGCCCAACTCGCCTCTCCTGAAGAAGCGCAACAAGGTGCGGGGCACAAAGCACAGCGTGCCCGAACTGCTCACCACACGCTGGAACCAGGGACATCCCTACAACCTCACCTGCCCCAAGTACTACAAGGGCGACGGCACGCAGGACTATCCCGCATCAGGCTGTGTGGCAACGGCAATGGCACAGGTGATGAACTTCTACAAGTACCCGGAAAAGACAAAGGCCATCATTCCGGCCCTCACAAATACCTACACGCTGGACAACGGCACCCAGAAGTCTTCCACAGCCAAGGCCGTGCCGCGGGGCACCGTCATCGATTGGGACAACATGCGCGACACATATAACTGCTGGGACGGACACGAACACAATGCACAGGACACCGCTGTGGCAAACCTGATGCTCTATTGCGGACAAGCTGTCAGCATGGGCTACGGACCACAGTCCGGCGCAAACTTCAGCGCCGAAGCTTACATTAAGTACTTCGGCTTCGACGACGGCGCCTTCGTGGGCGAAAGGCCAGACTACAGCATCGACCAGTGGTTCGACATGCTTTACAATGAGATTGCGCAAGGCTATCCTGTCCTCTTCTCCGGCTTCTCCTCCGGCGGCGGCCATGCCTTCGTGCTCGATGGCTTCGACGGCGAAGACCTATTCCACCTCAACTGGGGATGGGGCGGAGGCAGCAACGGATGGTTCCTCGTCAGCATCCTTAACCCCGGCGACAACAGCGGCATCGGTGCCAGCAGCAGCAGCGACGGATACAGCATGGGGCAACGTGCCCTCTTCAACCTCAGGCTGCCAGACAACATCAAGGCAGACCCGACGACTGCACTCACCATCAACGACGTGGCAATCAACGGCACAAGAATCTCCGGCAATTGGGTCAACTGGACAGGAGCCACAGGCAGCTTCAACACAGCCATCGTCAAGCTCAACGACGACGGCACCTTCTCGCCCGTCGGTTCCACACAGACCATCTCAAGCATGAGCGCCAACACCTATCAGGGCAAAACCTTCGAGATAAACGGCAAACTTCCCGAAGGCACCTACAAACTTTCCCCTGCCAGCAAACTGACTACGGCCAAGACTTGGCGCACAAAGTACAAGATGCAACTCGGAGAGTACATCGAGGCAGTGGTGGATGCCAACAAGAAGCCCACGCTGCGCCTCGTTACGTTAGCGGAAAACATCAGCATCGAGAACATCGAGTTCCCCGGCACACGCATCGTAGGCACTGAGCAGGAAGTGAAGGTGACATACCGCAACAACGGCGACGAGTACTTCAGGGAGATACATTTCTTTGCAAGCAAGACAAACGACAAGGTCTATACAGAAAACCGCTCGATGGTGGCCGTGCGCAAAGGCGAGACGGTCGTGGTGTCATATTTCTTCACACCTTCCGAGACAGGCACCTACAACCTTTGGTTCTGCACTGGATACGACGGCAGCGGACAGGTAGGCACTGGCACAATGGAGGTTGTCGAGGAGTCGCAGGCCGTCAAGGCCAACCTTGCCGTTACTTCTTTCACCGTCAGCAATTCTTCTGGCGAAACGGCATACGGCAAGTGCCTTGTCGGTAAGGTGATTGTTAAGAACAATGCGACGGAAAACTTCAACGGACAGATACGCTTCCAGACATGGGCTTATTGGGACGGCGACGAATACGCCTACACCGGTCCGAGCCAAACGGCGAATGTAAGCATTGAAGCAGGCAAGACGGCAACCGTGGAGTTCAATGTAGAAGACCTCAATGACGTGGGCCGCTATTATTACCTGTCCGTCTCTTACGTCGGGCAGGAAGGCGACTTGACAAATGCCGGCACGTGGGATCACCGCTGGAAGATGGCGAAAGGCTTCCTCACCTGGACGAAAGCAGGAGTCATCAGCGGCAAAGCATATACTTCCAGCGTGGCTTTGTCTTCCATTTCGTCTGCCTGTGGCTTCTATGCCGACTGCGACAACTTCTCCCGTGTGACGCCGAACAGCAACAAGAACACCATCTATGCCTTTGCTTCCGGCATGGAGATTCCCAGCAGCCTCAGCAACTATAATGCCGTGGTCGGCAACCATGCCAACCTCATCAATCTGGTTAATGACAGGCCATTCTACGTCCCCGTAACCTTCGAGGCCGACGAAGCGACCTTCGCCTACACCTTCCCGACGACAGAGAAAGGCAGCGGCTGGCACACCTTCACTTTGCCGTTCAAACCAGACGAAATCTCTGTTGACGGCACAACTGTTTCGCTCGACGACGCACTCAACCATTTCTGGATATACGAGTTTGCCGCTACGGGCGACGACGGCGAAATCATCTTTGCACCTGCTACAGAGTTGCGCGGCTCCACGCCCTACATCATCGCAGCCGACGCCACGATGGCAGGGCGCTCCCTCGTCTTCCATGCCTCTGCTGTACCCTTCTACAAGACTGGTTCCGACAAGATGGTCGTTTCCTCGCAATACTATAAGTTCCACGGCACGACGCTTGGTCCCTCCCTCAAGGACTGCTATGTGCTGAACTCCGCCGGAACGGCCTTCGAATACTACTCCACCGGCAAGACGCTGACGGCCCTCAATTCCTACTTCACCACAAGCCTTCCGGCAGAGCTGCGCCTGGCCAGCATCCAACTGCCGGAGGTCCCGCAGAACAATGCGCTTTCCCTTAACCAGCACGAGGCAACACTGGTTCCTGGCGAGACATTGCAGCTGCAGGCAAACTCCGCAAGCGCTTCCCTGCAGTGGCTCTCTACCAACGAGCGGGTTGCCACAGTCGATGCCCAAGGTCTCGTCACGGCTAATGCGTTGGGAACAGCACGCATCATCGTTTCTGACCCCACAGACGAGACGCTGGCCGACACCTGTGTCGTCACTGTCTTGAAGGAGCATCCGGGCCACCGCTACTATCAGTTTGCCATCGAGGCCATACGCGACGGAAATGTCATCCAGCTCTCCGAGTTCGATCTCATTGATGCAGACGGCAACGAGGTGTCGCCCCTCACCCTCTACTACTATACAGGCGATAGCTTTGGCGAAGAGAAGCAGGAGAACCTCTTTGACGATAATGTCGATACAAAATACTGCGGTTCCTTCACCTCCGGCACTACATTATATATATATATAGATGCAGGACGACAGGTCGTACTCTCCGGCTACCGCATCACCACGGCCAACGATACGCAGGCCTATCCCGGACGTAACCCGTCATCGTGGTCGCTGCTTGGCAGCAACACAAAGAGCCAGTCGCCTACTGCCAGCGTGTGGACGCTCCTCGACCATCGCGAGAACGACAATACGCTCCAGTCCGTCAACCTCACCCCGTTCGACTTCACCGTCACCTATCCGCAGCCTACCCAGATATACAGCGTGACGGCCGTGGCAACAGAGGGCGGCAGCATCACGCTCTCGGCAACAGAAGTAGAGGAGGGCGGCGACGTGACCATAACCCTTACAGTCAACGAGGACTATGAGCTGGCATCGCTTGTCGTGGCAGGCAAGGATGTTACGGCCAGCGTGAAGAATAACCAATACGTCGTCCGTGGCATCACGGAGGACATAGAAGTCCGCGCCACATTCCGTGCCACCATCGCCCGCATCGAATTGAGTGCCGACGGAGAGAGAACATACTGCAGCGACCGCGACCTGGACTTCAGCACCTCGGGCGACCTCTGTGCCTA
>CAMKTM010000077.1 GCA_946415695.1 uncultured Prevotellaceae bacterium
TGATGAGCTTCTCCTCTTCGAGCTTCGGATAGTCGATGACCACCTTCAGCATGAAACGGTCCACCTGTGCCTCGGGCAGAGGATAGGTGCCTTCCTGCTCGATGGGGTTCTGCGTGGCAAGCACGAGGAAAGGCTTCGGAAGCTTGAAGGTGTTCTTCCCTATCGTCACCTGACGCTCCTGCATAGCCTCAAGCAAGGCGCTCTGCACCTTTGCCGGAGCACGGTTTATCTCGTCGGCCAGCACGAAGTTGGCGAAGACGGGGCCTTGCTCCACGAGGAACTTCTCGTCCTTCTGACTGTAGATCATCGTGCCGATGACGTCGGCAGGGAGCAAGTCCGGAGTAAACTGAATGCGGCTGAACTTGGAGTCCACCAGCTGAGCCAGCGTCTTGATAGCCATCGTCTTGGCCAAGCCAGGCACACCTTCCAGGAGGATGTGGCCGTCGCTCAGCAGACCGATGAGCAGGGACTCGATGAGGTGCTTCTGCCCTACAATCACTTGATTCATGCCCGTCACCAGGTTTGTGACGAAGCCACTTTGTCTCTCGATGCGTTCATTTAGTTCGCGAATGTCGATTGATTCTGCCATCTTACATTTACTATTTAATCATTTACCATTTACCATTTATTCCCCCTAAAGGGGGTTAGGGGGTCCTTACCATTTACCATTTATTCCCCCTAAAGGGGGTTGGGGGGTCCTTACCATTTAGTATTTATTCCCCCTAAAGGGGGGTAGGGGGTCTTTTTCGGCTGCAAAATTACTGCTTTCCGCGCTATCTGCCAAACGCGAAAATATAAATAAAGTTATAGCGATGTTTAACTTTGTTAAAAAGCACTGCCCATTTGGTGCGTCGGCACTTTGGAGTAATATCACAGACACATTGAGCCATCCTCAACCCTGTTTTGACAAATTGTCGCAAAAACGGTATATTTGCTTACACACCGTTTTTACGCCGGCCTCGCAAAATCGCAAAAAAGACCTCGTGCCATACTTTTCCCTATTTTTTGAAAGAAAATGCCTTAAATCGCTTCTGGCTGATATAGAGGTGGTTGTAAGTTGTCTTTTTCGGCCTGCCGCATCAAAATGTCATCTGCGCTTGGCAAAACACCTTGTTTTTCGCCGTTTTTGCACACTTTTCGAGCAGATTTCTCTGTCGCCGCGACAAAGGAAAATTTTCAACGAGGCACGCCTTGTTGTCCAGAAAGGCGTGCCTCGTTGGAAATCGCCGCACGCCATTGTTCCATTTTCGACCTTTTTCGTCCACTTTTTTGCCGCTTTGAGAAGTGTGCAAAAATAGCAGATTGTCAGTAAAACTCTCGGAATTGCTTGCAATATGATATTGTTACCGTACTGGCCTCGCTTGCACTTTCTTCTCGTTTCCTCACACAGAAAGCACAGAAATCACAGAAAGTTTTCACGCAGATTATATTTATGTCACGCAGATTATATTTATATCACGCAGAAATCGCAGAAATACGCAGAAAAAGTAACTATGATTTTTCACTTTTTACTTTTCACTTTTCACTTCGCTATGGTTTTTCACTTTTCACTTTGCCGAAGGCGACCTTTCTGCGTATTTCTGCGATTTCTGCGTGATATAAATATAATCTGCGTGAGAATACTGGTGGAACATGTGCAAGAAGTCTTAAAACAGAGGGCGTGTCATTTTGACACACCCTCTTCTTACTATTCTTTCTTCTCAAGCTCCGGCAGTTTTATCTCTGCCCCGATGGGGATGTTGTCGGGGTTGGGGAAGGCGTTGTGGACGATGATGTACTGCACCATGTATTTGTCGCCATACTCGTCAATGGCTATCTTCGTGAGGTAGTCGCCGGACTGCATGACGTGCGTCTTGCGGGTTCCCACTATCCGGTATTCTCCGTTAGGCACTTGAGCATACTGCTCTTCTGGGGCTGGAACTTCTGCCTTTTCTTCGCTTGTTGCCTCTTCTTCCTCTTCTTCTGAGGTGGCTTCTTTGGGTACTTCCACGGGTATCTCTGCTTTCGGTTCGTCTGTCTGCTGAACAGGTGCGGAAGGTTTCGGCATCAGGTAGTAGCCGGCAAAGAAACAAAGCAGGCAGAGGAGCGCTATGCCGCACAGCCAGGCCAGCATCTTTGTCATGCTGCTACCTTTCTTTTCTTCGGATGAAGCGTGACAGATGTCATCTGACTCCGTCTCCGGCTCGGGCTCGGGCTCGGGTTCCTCCCTTTCCTCGGGCGTTGGCGGAACAGGAGCAGGCTCTGGTTCGGAAACCTCTTGTTTGTAGAGTTCTGGATTGTCGAAAGCCGTTTGAGCTGGACTTGTCTCTGTCTCTTCGGCCTCCGTTTCAGCTTCAGAATATGGATCGGGAGTGTCGGGATCTTCTTCCGGCACCTTTTCCATCTCCTCAATGCTCGTTCCTTCGTTGATGATGACCGTCTGGAAGTCGGCAAAGGGTTTGTTGATGAGGTCCTTGAGTGCAGTGTCGGGCGTAAAGGAGAGTTTCGAGTGGCCAGGGATGATGAAGCGTTCGCCGGTATTGACGTTGACGCTCTCGCGGTCGAGTACTTCTATTAACTTGAAAGTGCCCAGGCCTTTTATTTTGACAATCTTGTCTGTGGTGACATTCTGTATGATTGAGTCAAAGAACTCCTTGAGGAATGCTTCGGCATCCTTCTGCGGCAGCTTTTTCGTGTCGCTCAGAGGCAGACGGTCCTTCTTCTGTGCCAACGTCTTGGCCAGTTGCTGGAGGTTTATCTTGGTAGCCATAACTCTTAATTCTTAACTCTTAATTTCAGGGAAGTGTTGGGTTTGAAGTTCACCGTCATCTTTGGCGGAACGAGCATCCGCTGCTTTGTGGTCGGGTTGATGAGCACGCGCTCCAGCTTCTTCTTAACCTCAAAGGTTCCGAAGCCAGGGATGACGACGGCATTCTCTTCTGTAAGTTCGCCGATGATGGCAGCGACGGTGGCATTGACCAGCAAAGAAGTGTCCTTGCTGCTCATCCCTGTGCGGATTGCTAAGTCGGCTATAAATTCTTTGTTGTTCATATTTGGTCGTTTAGTCGTTTAGTCGTTTGAAATTGCAAAAAGGTCGAATTCATCGGCATTTTCTATCTTCGCTTGCACGAACATTCCTGACTTGAGGCTGGGCGATTCGGCTTTCTTGATGAGCACTTCAGGGTCAACTTCAGGCGAGTCAAATTCGGTGCGGCCGATGAAGTAGTCGCCTTCTTCGCGGTCGATGATGACTTTCATCGTTTGCCCCACCTTGCTTTCCTGCACGTCGGCGCTGATGTGTTGCTGAACACGCATCAACTTGCTGAGCCGCGCCTGTTTCACTTCCTCTGGGACATCATCTTTGTAATGCTCGGCAGCGTACGTCCCTTCCTCTTCGCTATATGCAAAGGCTCCCATTCGCTCGAACTTTGCCCACTTCACGAAGTTGAGGAGTTCCTCGAAGTCTTCTTCTGTCTCGCCAGGGAAGCCCACCATGAGGGTCGTGCGAAGGTGAATGCCGGGCACTTCCTTGCGGATTTCCTCGATGAAATGGTATGTTTCTTGACGTGTGATGTGCCGCCGCATGGCCAAGAGCTGGCTGTCGCTAATGTGCTGCAAAGCGATGTCGAGGTACTTGCAGATGTTGTCGTGGCGCTTCATTACCTGCAGGAGCTCCCATGGGAAGTTGGCAGGATAGCCGTAGTGTAGCCTAATCCATTCCACGCCAGGCACTTCGGCAATGTGCTCAATGAGCGGTGCTATCATCTGCTTGCCATAGAGGTCGGTGCCGTAGCCTGTCAGCTCTTGGGCAATGACTTGAAACTCCTTGACGCCCTTGGCCACAAGACTTTCCACTTCTGCCACGATTTCCTCGATGGAATGGGACTTTTGTTTGCCTGTAATGATGGGAATGGCACAATAGGCGCAATGGCGGTTGCAGCCTTCGCTTATCTTGAGGTAGGCATAGTGCTGTGGCGTTGTGAGCCGCCGTTCGTTGCTGGCTTCCGTGTGATAGGTTCCTCCGAGGTCGGCGACTATCTTTTCCCAGTCGAACTTTCCGTAGAACTTATCTACTTCGGGCAGTTCCTGCTGAAGTTCCTCGAAGTAGCGTTGCGAGAGGCAACCCATCACGATGAGCTGGCGGAGTTTCCCCTCTTGCTTGCGCTGGGCAAGCTGTAGTATCATGTTGATGCTTTCCTCCTTTGCATCGCCGATGAAACCGCAGGTATTTACGATAGCAATCTCACCCTTTGGCTCTTCTGCATCGTGTGTGACGACATAGCCGTTCAGCTCCAGCTGACGGATAAGCTTCTCGCTGTCAACAAGGTTCTTGCTGCACCCGAGGGTAATGAGGTCTATGGAGCCCCCCTCTAACTTCCCCTTTATGGGGAGGACCTTTGGCGGTAGCAAATTCTTCATTCTTCACTCTTCATTCTTAATTCTTGAATAAGGAGTCAACAAATTCTCTGCGGTTGAAGGGTTGCAGGTCTTCCATGCGCTCGCCGAGGCCGATGTAGCGGACGGGAATCTTGAACTGGTCGCTGATGCCGATGACGACGCCTCCCTTGGCACTGCCGTCGAGCTTTGTGATGGCCATGCTCGTCACTTCCGTTGCTTCGGTGAACTGCTTGGTCTGCTCGAAGGCGTTCTGTCCGGTGCTGCCGTCGAGGACGAGCATTACGTCGTGCGGCGCGTCGGGCATGAGCTTTTGCATAACACGTTTTATCTTAGAGAGTTCGTCCATGAGTCCTTTCTTGTTGTGCAGACGGCCAGCCGTGTCTATGAGCACGACGTCCATGCCGTTGGCCATTGCGCTGTTCAGCGTGTCGTAAGCCACGCTGGCAGGGTCGCTGCCCATCTTCTGCTTGATGACAGGTACGCCCACTCTCTCGCCCCAGATGCATATTTGTTCCACAGCCGCAGCCCTGAATGTGTCGGCAGCTCCGAGGCAGACTTTCAGCCCTGCTTCCTTGAACTGGTGGGCAAGCTTGCCGATGGTGGTGGTCTTTCCGACGCCGTTCACGCCGACGACGAGGATGACGTATGGACGTTTGTCGGTAGGAATCTGAAATCCCTCGGTGTCGTCGGTGTTGTTTTCTGTGAGGAGTTGCGAAATCTCGTCGCGAAGCAGGTTGTTGAGTTCGCTTGTCGTGACGTACTTGTCGCGAGCCACGCGTTCCTCAATGCGCTTGATGATGTTGAGCGTCGTTTCCACTCCCACATCGCTCGTGACCAGAACTTCCTCGAGGTTGTCGAGCACCTCGTCGTCCACCTTCGACTTGCCTGCCACGGCGCGAGTCAGTTTGCCGAAGAAACTCTCTTTCGTCTTCTCAAGCCCTTGGTCGAGCGTTTCCTTTTTCTCTTTCGTAAAGAAACTAAAGAATCCCATGTGTTGTCTTGCTTAATTATTTTGTGTGCAAAGTTACGAATAAGTGCGCAAAAAGCCAAATGTATTTGTATTTTTTAGGAAGAAAGTGTCTTCTGTGCAGCCAAAGGTTGCAAAAAATGCCCAATTCATCGCAAAAGAGTGGGGCTGTTCCTCCTGCATTATGATGTGTGGGCTACGGCGTAAACTTTCTTTTTCCCTGAAGAAAAACATGTTTTGCAGTGCAGATAATGCCGTTTCTCTGTGCAGCATTTTCAACTTTGAGCCGCTTCGTCCTTTGCTGCGTCGTGATACAGCAATTGCAAGTACATGACCATGCAATTGCAAGTACATGACCATGCAATCAACAACCCGTGGCTTGTTTTATGGAATGATGCGGATTATGCCTGCTCCATTTGTTTGCATGATGAGTTCGCGGCCGTAGGAATCGCAGTCTTCAAACTCGTGAGGCACTTGCTGCTGGAAGTTGAGTATGTTGTCGAGGCGTTTTTTGCGCAGGTTCCATACATAGAGGATGCTGGGGTGCTTCTCTGTGCCTAGCCCGACGGGGATAAACATCTGGTCTTTGACGACACAAGCTCCCTGCCCGATATGGTTTGCGGGAAAGCGCGGGTCGAGGTCCTGAATGCAATAGTTCTCAAGTGCGTCTCTTGGCTTCAGGTGTACAATTTTGCCTTCGCAGAGCTTTGGCATGTGGAAAATCATGGTTCGCCAACGGTTGCCCTTGCCCATGTTCTCTATGGTGTTGCCATAGCCGATAAGCAGCTCCCGCTTCCTGTTTATCATCCATTGCAGGGCATAACCGAAAAGGCCTTCGTCGTCATCGAGTACGATGGTCTGGACGAGTTTCGGGGGTGCATTTAGAGAGATGCGTTCCACGAAGCAGACATCCTTCATGCCGTTGTATTTCTGTTTCGAGCACTGTGAGACGTAAAGCAACGGGAAGTCGTCGTCCTTGTCAAATTTTTCTGTTCCGAAGAAAGCCACATTCGCATGGTTCTGTGTCATCTGGCTGGCCAAAGGAAATTGCCTCAGCTTTTGGAGGCTGTCGGGAAAGAGGCGGTAGATGGTGGCCTGTCCTGTGTTCTGAAGGCTGATAAGGTAGTCGCCCCAAATCGCCATGCCTTGGTAGCCTTGCTTTGGCACCCCTTGCAGTTCACCGATCTTCTGTATTGTTGCATTCGTATAGTTCACGCGTTTGGCCATCAGTCCGTAGGACAACAGACAAAAGGCAACGGTCAGCAGAAACCTCTTTCTCATTGGTATTGGTGGTTGTTGGTTTAATGAATGATTGATGCTTCGGGTGTTCTGTAAGCAGTCACAGGGTACTGAAAATAATGCTTAACCATTATGACAATAATGCTTAACCATTATCCGCATAATGCTTAGCCATTATTTTCAGGAATCTGTAAAAACTTATATACATAGCTTCTCCGGAACATCCGAAACTTTGGGTAAATGACGGCTACTGCAGGAGCTCCAGCAGTTTGCCGTCTTTGTCGAAGCAGCCGATGGCACGCAGATGGGCATCCTTCGAGAGATTGATGGGCGTTTCGGCCTTGTAGCCTTGCATTCGGCAGCCGCTGAGGAAGACTGTGGCCTCGCCGCGGACGGTGATGAAGTCCCACGAAGCAGCATGATTGGTGAGGACATGGTTGGGGCCTGAGAAGCACTCGACATTCGAGATCGATGTGTGGCCGATGCCTTCGATGAGGATGGGATGGATGTCTTCGAGCCGTTCGCCGGCGTTGGCGATGATGCTCCCTTGCGCAATCTGCCAGTTGCGGTTCTTCCAGTTGCTGCCAAGCTTGTGGATGCCGATGCTGACGCAATCGAAGTTGAAGTTGGTCAATTGTCCGTACGACTCGTTCCCCAGGAAGATGCCTCCATAGTTGCCGAAGGTGAAGAGGTCCATGAGTACTGCGTTGTCCGTGTAGTCTATCCAATAGGAGTAAGCTTTCTTGCGAACTACCGCATCGATGACGCTGGGCTTGAACTCATGTCCGAACTCTCTCATGTTAGCGGGATTGACGTGGCAATGCAGGATGCGCGGCACGTCGTAGCAGCGGTTGATGGCTATGAACTGCCCGCTGAGGGGATAGCCATAGCAATGCTCGAAAAGCGTCTGCTCCACGTAGTGCGGAGCCTTGGCGCGGAAGTCCATCGCCATGTACTCACCGTAGAACGAGAGGCAACTCAGCGTGACGCCCAGCACTCGCTGTTCTTGTGCAGCGCGAATGGTGGGCGGATATTCGATGATGCGGCTCCCGTCCTGCCACGACTGTTCGGGATAGTAGAACTGAATGCCTCGCACCTGTGTGGCAGACTCAACGGTGAGGAAAGGATGCTCGCGGTCTGTGATGACGAAGAGCGACCCCGTCGGGCCAGAACGGTCGGGTAGAGCTGTCCCTCGACCTGTAGGGCCGTGAGCGCCAAGGAGCGTGACGTTTCGCCGAAGGACGAGACCGCCCTCCATGGGATAGCCGCCTTGCGTAGGCTCGACATACAGGACTCCGCCCAAAGGGCTCATCTTGTCAATGGCTTCCTGAAGGTGCCGACGATTCTCTTCTGCAGTGTTCCCTGGCAGCACACCCGCTGATTGCACAGAAATCCAACCCTGGGCTTGGCATGTCAGCCAGGCAAGACAGAGGAAAACGCCTGTAAGGAACAGTTTCTTCATGGCCTTTTTGTTTGCAAAGGACGATACTGTATGCCCATCGCGTCGATGCGCTTATTGCACTCGCTGCACTCCGACCAGCGACGGCGGTTCACTTCGTCGCCACCGATGCTCACGTACTCGTAAGGGAAGAGTTGGAAGGCCTCGTCATAGACCTTCTCGGCGAACTCAATGGTCGAGTTGCGACCGAGGCAAATCGGCTCCTTGCCGTTCTGCGTGCAGCTCAGCCACTTGTAGCAATAACAAGCCGCGCCGTTGTGTCCAGGCATGTCTATCTCGGGGATGATGTTTATCTCTGCCATCGCTGTGCCTGCATACAGCAGCAGGCAAGTGGCAAACAAGGTAATTGTCTTTTTCGTGGTTGTATGGTGTGTTTTCATTGTTTTAGTTTTGTGGTGATGACGTTGATGCTGAAGGGCGCGATGTGGAATGTGAGGCGGCGACCTTCATCAGAAGTCATGACCTTTGCCGGACGCGGAACGATGTTGTTGGGGTATTGCATGGTGTTCTCGTCCTCGCCCGTCATGCCGGCCAAGCGTACCATCTCTGCCTTTGCAGCCATGCCACCCGAAAGTTCGATGCTGCCCGTGGTGCCTGAGTCGCAGAGGTTCACAATCTTGGTGTAGAGGGTGCCTGTTGTCTCCTCGAGTGTGCTGTTGGCATATACGCCATACAACTGTCGGCTTCTCTTCTTTCCCTTAAAGACTTGCTTCCCATCGACAAGGGCCGTGATGTCCTCACCATCTACGTCAAGCTGGATGTCGTACCAGCGGCCTGTCTCATAGCTGTCGTTGTGTGCGCCGTCGAGGGTGTTGCGACTGCCGTTCGTTGTTGTCTCGACGGAAGTCCTCGTGTTGCCCCATCCGCCGAGGTTGAGCCAGTCGAAGTTCTTCTCGTCGATGTAGTTGAAGACTATCATAAAGGCCTCCGCGCCGCTGTCTTTCCTGGCCTGCACCTTATAAGTATAGTGTTTTGCCGTAAATGTTTCGGGACAGACGCACATGCTTTCCTCGGCATTGCTTGTCTGACGCAAAGTGCCATCTGTCGCGCTCCAATTGCCCTGATGTTCTGGTTTCGTGTTGCCGGACTTCCAGTTCTTCATCTCGGGAAGCGGCACCTCAACGCCTTCGACCATGAGCTGCGGATTGCGATAAGTGGCTTGTGTCTTCCATGTTGCCACGCCGACACTCACTGGCACGACGTTCTCCTCTTTCTTCTCTGGGATGTTCCATTGCAAGTCGCTCTTCACGAGTCGGTTGCCGATGTGAGTGGGGAAGAGTTGTTGCACCCAATAGCTCGGCGTTCCGAACGACTGGCTGCTGTTGAAGCGAATCATGTCGGGCCGCCACTGGATGCGGTTCTCGTTGACGAATATGGGCGCGTAGCTGCTCATGCGGACGATGTCGGCATTGTTCTCCATGCCGAGCATGAAGACGGCTTCGCCCATGGCAGCGTTCATGTTGCCCGTGGTGCCGTAGCCGTCGGTCACAGCATATTCGCCCGGATAGATGATGGGGCCGCGGCGGTCGTAGTTGTCGAAACGATGATACTGACTGACGAACCAGGCGGGGTTGCGGTAGTAGTGTTCATCGACGATATCGACGGGATGTTCGTTGCGCCAGCGGGGATGGTCCGTGCCCCAGGACTCGACGTTGCCGATGCATTGCACCTCCGGGAAGCGTGCCTTGATGGCATCGTAGAACATCCGATAGCGCTCGGGATAGTGGTCGCTCTGGTCTGAATTGTCGTCCATGTGCCAGTTGTAGTTTTCGTTGCCTATCTCGATGTAGGCGATGTTGAAAGGCGCGGGATGTCCGTTCTCGGCTCTCATCTTGCCGTAATGGCTCGTGACGGGGCCGTTGGCGTACTCCAGAGCACCGAGGCATTCGTCAATCCAGGGCTGAAGCTCATTCAGAGGTGTGCAGCCGCCGTGCCAGATGCCGATGTTGACCACATAGAGCGGTTTGGCTCCGAGGTCTTCACAGAGTTGCAGGAATTCGTGGAAGCCGAGGCCGTCGGTGGTGGGATAGCCCCAGTTGGCATTCATGTGTCCTGGCCTGCGCTCGATTGGGCCGACGGTTCGTTCCCAATGGTAGGCGTTTTCGGGCTTTATGTTGCCCTCCACGTAGCAGCCGCCCGGGAAGCGCATGAAGGCAGGATGCAGGGCCTGAAGCTTCTCTGCCAGGTCGATGCGGCATCCGTTCTCGCGGCCCTTGAAGGTTGGCGGGAAGAGGCTCACCACGTCGAGGAGGACGCTGCAGGGGTTTTGGAAGGTAAGGTGGAAGACGGCTTGAGGGTCGCTCTCTGTGGCAACAATGTTGGCCTCCACCTTCTGCCA
>CAMKTM010000078.1 GCA_946415695.1 uncultured Prevotellaceae bacterium
ACACCCCTAATCTATAATAAAGGTATGATTTACGTTTTTTTGGCCACAGGTTTCGAGGATATTGAGGCCTTGGCACCGGTTGATATCATGCGCCGTGCAGGATTGCAGGTGCAGACAGTGTCCATCACAGGCGAACAAATAGTGAAGAGCGCCCATGGCGTTGGCATCGAAGCCGACCTGCTGCTCCGTGACGTTGACTTCCAGGAGGCAGAGATGCTTGTGCTGCCCGGCGGACTGCCAGGCTCCACCAATCTCGATGCCTGCCAGCCACTGACGCAGGCCATCAAGCGCCACTTCGAGGCAGGCGGTGCCATCGCCGCCATCTGCGCCGCTCCGCTGGTGTTCGGGCATCTGGGCATACTCGAAGGGCGTCGCGCCACTTGCTATCCGGGCGTTGACCCAGAGCTGAAGGGTGCCACCTACACGGCTGCCATTGTAGAGCAAGACGGTAATGTCATCACAGGCAAAGGCCCGGCAGCAGCCTTCGAGTTTGGCTATACAATTGTTGACTTCTTCCTTGGCGAAGGCGCTTCCATGCCTTTGCGTCAAGGGATGATATATCAGGAATTGATAGAAGGATGAAGGCGTATGCAGTCATCGTGGCAGGCGGCAAAGGGCTTCGCATGGGCGGAGACGTGCCGAAACAGTTCCTGCCTCTTGGCGGGAAACCGATACTGATGCACACAATTGAGGCTTTCCGCGAAGCGCTCGATGGCATTCGGATTGTGCTCGTTCTGCCTGCCGCTCAACAAGACTATTGGCGGGAACTTTGCCTGCAGCACAGCTTCCGTTCGCCCGAACTGATAGCCGACGGCGGCGAGACGCGCTTCCACAGCGTCAGGAACGGCCTGGAACTTCTGCCGGATGACAATGATGCAGTTGTCGGCGTGCATGATGGCGTGCGGCCTTTTGTTTCGAAAGAGACAATTCTGCGCTGCTATGCCGCCGCAGCCGAAGGGAAGGCCGTGGTGCCCGTCGTGCCTGTCGTCGAGACAGTTCGCCAAATCCTTCCCGACGGCACGAGCCGGACCCGGCCTCGCGATGAATACCGCCTCGTGCAGACCCCCCAGACCTTCCCGCTCGTCCTGCTGAAGGAAGCTTATCGGCAGCCATTCTCCGAAGCTTTCACAGACGATGCTTCCGTTGTTGAGGCTTTTGGAAAAGAGATTACAATGGTAGAGGGAAACCGCGAAAACATCAAGATAACGACACCGAGTGACCTTAGATACTGACATCACTTATCTGCCGGGCATTGGCCCCTCGAGGGCGAAGTTGCTGGAGGCGGAGCTGGGCATCAAGACCTGGCACGACTTGCTGTACACCTTCCCCTACAAGCACATCGACCGCAGCCGTCTCTACAAGATTCGGGAGCTGACGTCGGACATGCCTTTCGTGCAAGTCCTTGGGCAGTTCCTTAGCTTCGAGGAGGCAGGACAGGGGCGCAAGCATCGGCTGACGGGTCATTTCTGGGACGGCGAAATGTTCCTCGACGTCACGTGGTTCAACGGCATCCGCTTCATCAAGCAAAGTGTGAAGCTGCGCCAAGACTACATCCTCTTCGGACGGCCCGGTGTATATGGCGGCAGGCTGAGCGTCATCCATCCCGACCTCGACAATCCCGAATCGACGGTGCTCAGCAAGATGAGCATGCAGCCATACTACTCCACGACGGAGCGCATGAAGAAGGCTGGCTTGACGTCTCGCACAATGGAGCGCTTCACAAGCACCCTCTTGAGCAAAATTACATGGACGCTCCCCGAGACGTTGCCCACGTATCTCATTGAGCGCCTCCACCTCATGCCGCTCGACAAGGCACTCCGCGCAGCACACTATCCCACGACAGCCGACGAGCTTGCCTCTGCCAACATGCGGCTGAAGTTCGAGGAGCTGTTCTTCATCCAGCTTGTCATCATGTCCTATGCCCGCAAGCGGCAGCAGGAACGCAAGGGCAGGAAGTTCACCCGCATCGGCGGACTCTTCAACACCTTCTTCCATCACTATTTGCCTTTCCCTTTGACAGAGGCGCAGAAGCGTGTCATCCGCGAAATGCACGCCGACATGAAGAGCGGGCACCAAATGAACCGCCTGCTGCAAGGCGACGTGGGCAGCGGCAAGACTCTTGTCGCCCTGATGGTGATGCTCATTGCCATCGACAATGGTTGCCAGACGTGCATCATGGCGCCGACCGAGATACTTGCCGAGCAACACTTGGAGACTTTCCGCAGTTTCTTGAAAGATATGCCCGTCCGCGTCGAGCTTCTGACGGGAAACGTCAAGGGGAAGCGCCGTGCCGCCATTGAGGAGGGCTTGAAAGACGGCAGCGTTCACATTCTGATCGGCACCCATGCTGTCATCGAGGACAACGTGCAGTTCCGCGACCTCGGCCTCATCATCATTGACGAGCAGCACCGTTTCGGTGTGGCTCAAAGGGCGAAGCTGCAAAAGAACGGCCCCACGCCCCACGTCCTCGTGATGACTGCCACACCCATTCCCCGCACCCTTGCCATGACCGTCTATGGCGACCTCGATGTCTCCGTCATTGACGAACTGCCGCCCGGACGCAAGCCTGTCCGCACCATGCACATCTACGACAACCAGCCCGAGCAGCTCTATCGCGGCGTCATCCGCGAGATAGAGGCCGGACACCAGGTCTATTTCGTCTATCCGCTTGTGAAGGAAAGCGAGAAGCTCGACCTGAAGAACGTGCAGGACGAGTTCGTCCACCTCAAAGAGGTCTTTCCGCAGTACAAGATAAGCATGGTGCACGGCAAGATGAAGCCCAGCGAGAAGGACGCCGAGATGCAGAAGTTCGTCTCGGGCGAGACGCAGATACTTGTCGCCACTACGGTCATCGAGGTAGGCGTGAACGTGCCGAACGCCTCGGTGATGATTATTCAGAATGCCGAGCGCTTCGGCCTCTCGCAGCTACACCAGTTGCGTGGCAGAGTTGGGCGGGGCGCCGAGCAGTCCTATTGCATCCTTGTCTCTGGCTTCAAGCTTTCTGCCGAAACGCGGAAACGCCTGCGGATAATGACGGAGACGAACGATGGCTTCGAGATAGCTGAAGCCGACCTCAAGCTTCGCGGCCCCGGCGACCTCGAGGGGACGCAGCAGAGCGGCATCGCATTCAACCTTCGGCTCGCCAACCTCGGGCGCGACGGACAGCTCGTGCAGCTGGCTCGCGACACCGCCACCTTCGTCCTCGATGCCGACCCGGAGCTGCAAGCCACGGACAATGCTTTGCTGCGTAACCACCTTCAAGAGCTCAAGAAAGAACATAGAGATTGGAGTCAAATATCATAAAAACATCATTAAACAACAAAGTAATTATGAAAAAGAACATTTTCCTTAGTGCCGCCGCGGCACTCTGTCTGCTGATGGGCGTCAGCAGCTGTGACAAACAACAAGCCAAGCAAGAAACCAAAGATGCCGAGCCGCAGGAAGAAGTGGAAGCAACACCTCCCAGCGACATCTTCTTCTACACGAGCAAGCACCGTGCCGACAAGTTCGTGCCAACAGCAGAGAAGATGGGCTTCGGCTCACAGGTGCAGAGCATTAACACAGAGGAGTTCAAGGACAACAAGAGCATCCGCGAAGTGTGGGTAGGCCCGCAGATAAAGCATGTTGCCAACTATGCTTTCGCCGGCTGCACTTCGCTCGAGAAGGTGCACTTCCAGGGCGAAATGCCTGTCATCAATGACGAGGCTTTCGAGGGTTGCACTGCTTTGAAGAGTCTGCAAGTCGATGTCTATACCATCGGACTCAATGCTTTCAAGGACTGCACCTCGCTCGAGTCGGCTCGCTTTGGCGAACACATCTGGTGGATTCGCGAAGGCGCTTTTGCCAATTGCCGCAAACTGAAGAGTGTGCTCATGGCCATTACCATGCAGAAACTTGAGGACGGAGCCTTCGAGGGCTGTACGGGCATTGAGGAGTTTTCCATTCCCAACGACTTCAAGAACCGCATGTTCGGCCTTGTCCCCTCTGCCGACAAGTGGAAGAAGATTTATCTGCTCAGCACGGAATACTACGCAATGCCAAAGAACTGCACGCCCAACAAGAACTGCACGCTCTTTGTGCCGGACGCTTTCCTTGCTAAGTTCCAGGCTGATGCCGACTGGCAGAAGTTCGGCAGCATCGAGCCTCTCAGCAAGAGCAAGTACTTCACGGCAGAAGGTCTTTTGAAGTAGAGGCTAACAACTCCTGACATTTGTTGTCCGGGGAATTCGGGCTGACTGCTTCGATACTGAGTAAAAGTCAGTTTGCATCTTAAGCCAGGAAGGCTTTGCCTTTAGAAACCGAGGGTGAAGCCCTCGGAATCAGAGAACGACCTGCTTCCCGCTGCCTGGAGGGCAGTACTATGAGACGTCATGGTACTGCCTTCCAGGCAGGAGTGTAGGAGGTAATCACGTTGTTCTGTCCGAGGGCTTCGCCCCCGGTTTCTAATAGTGAAGCCTTCCATGCTTTTTGTACATCGTGGCATTTCCAACCCCCTGACAATAGCTATTCATTCAGAATTATTGTTGTCCGGTAATTTCCCCGGACAACGATATAAAAAACGCGGCACGCTTTTATTGTCAACGCGGCACGCCTTTATTGTCAACGCGGCACGCCTTTGTTGTCAACGCGGCACGCTCTTATTGTCAACGCGGCACGCTCTTATTGTCAACGCGGCACGCCTTTATTGTCAACGCGGCACGCCTTTATTGTCAACGCGGCACGCCTTTATTGTCAACGCGGCACGCTCTTATTGTCAACGCGGCACGCTCTTATTAAAATAAGCTCTTGCGCTAATTGAAACCGACTGTGGCAGATGAAACGGGTCTGACGTTGCGCCCGCTCCATCTGTTGTAGCCGATGACCTCATAGCCACCGACGTCGAAATAGAGTCGGGCGGCGTCATAGGGGTCTTGTTCTTCGCATTCGGAAGTCCAGTAGCCGGCAAAAGTCCCGACGCCGCCTGTCCGCTTGTCGTAGCGATAACCGGCCGTCGGAAGAAAAATGCTGTTGCCATTGGGCCCCGTCACTCGGTAGCCGCTGACGTCGTTAAGCGTTGTCCAAGTCCAGGTGCATTGGGTGACAAGTTCATCCATTTCGCTCAATGTGGGAATACGCCAAGGCTGTCCCCACTGAATGGTTGCCACGTCGTCGGACGGTTCAAGCTTCGTCCGTCCATCTACGGTTCCGTAGTCAGGATTTGTGCAGTATTTGGTCAGGTTCGTTTGTTTGCCGTTGCAATACTTGTAGGTACTCCAGTTGTAATTGTCCTTAGGGCGTGTCTCCCCCCACGCTACGTACCATCCGAACTCTTCGGGTTTGGTGGCTCCTACGTTGATGTCTGCCCAGTGAACGGAAAGACCGAGGTCGATGGGGGTGCCCGTGGAGGGGTTGTCGGTGCTGGCACCTATGGAGTCGTCATCCTTGCAGGCCGTCAAAAGACCTGCAAGAAAGATCTGCAACAGCAGCAGACGGAACAATGATTTCACAATAATTGTTCTGTGACAACGGATTAAACGGATTTGTCGGAATTCAGCTCTGATAGATGATGTTCCTGTCTTTATCCTTTACTCCGTGCTGGTCCGTTGCCTTTGTTTTATTGTTTTGCCAGTTCTTGTGTGTCGAGGGCAATCATCAGCTCCTCGTCGGTGGGGATGCAGCAGACGGTGACTTGGCTGTCGTCGGCACTGAGGATGGCCTCCGTGGCACGGCAGCTGCGGTTCTTTGTGACGTCCATTTTGACGCCCATGTACTCGAGGCCGTTGGTCGCTCCTTCGCGCACCTCCCACTGGTTCTCGCCTGCACCGCCGGTGAAGAGGATGATGTCCACGCCTCCCATTGCTGCAGCGTATGCGCCGATGTACTTCTTGATGCGGTAGGTGTACATCTCCTTTGCCAGACGCGCCTTGTCGTTGCCAGCGGCGATGCCTGCCAGGATGTCGCGGAAGTCGCTGCTCCCTTCGCTCACGCCTGCAAGGCCCGACTTCTTGTTCAGGAGGTCGGAAATGCCCTTGGTGTCGAGCTGGAACTTGTCCATCAAATAGGTGACGGCTCCGGCATCGATGTCGCCAGAACGTGTGCCCATCATCAAGCCTTCGAGCGGCGTGAGGCCCATCGAGGTATCGACGCATTTGCCGTACTTGACGGCGGCAATCGATGCGCCGTTGCCGATGTGGCAGGTAATGATGCGCTGGGTCTCGGGCTTGCAACCGAGGAACTCGCAAACGCGCTGACTGACGTAGCGGTGGCTGGTGCCGTGGAAACCGTAGCGGCGCACGCCATATTCCTTGTAAAGGTTATAGGGTAGGGCGTACATGTAAGCGTAGTCGGGCATCGTCTGGTGGAACGCAGTGTCGAAGACGCCGACCTGCGGAATGTCGGGCAGCAGAGCCTTGACGGCATTCACGCCCTTGATGTTGGCGGGATTGTGGAGGGGAGCCAAGTCGTTGCAAGCGGCGAAAGCTTCCATCACCTCGGGCGTGAGGCGTACCGACTTGTTGAACTTCTCGCCGCCATGCACCATGCGGTGGCCGACGGCATCCAGCTCGTTGAGGCTTCCCAGCACAGCGTATTCGCCGCTGGTCAGCACCTCAAAGATGTACTGCACGCCCTCGGTGTGTTCCTTTATGGGGTGCTCCATCTTGTGCTTTTCGCCATTCAGCTTGACGGTTATAAACGAGTCGGGCAGACCAATCTTCTCAATGCCGCCACTGGTGATGACGGACTGGTCGTCCATGTTGTAAAGTGCATATTTTATTGAACTGCTGCCGCAGTTTAAAACCAATATCTTCATTGTTTTTAAGTGAAAAGTGAAAAGTGAAAAGTGAAAAATAAGAGTTACCTATTCTTCTTTCTTCACCCTCACTTTGTTTCTATGATTTAATTGATTATACCTCGATTTCTTTTTGATGTGTTTATTGATGAGATAAGCATGGCTATGATTTCGCTTAAATCGGTATCCATGCTCTCGAATTGAGTTGTTGTCAAACAATCAGCCGACTTAAGCATGTTGAGCCATTTGCGCGTTTCATTGGCCTCTTTCAGTGCAATGTGAAGTTTAGTGACAAAGTCCGCAGGACTCTGAGCGAATTGTGATTCACCAATGTTAGCAGAAATTGATGTTCCAGAACGCAAGACCTGATTATAGACAGAGCTGAGGCATTTGTCTTTCTCCTTGTTCAAGAATCGTACCATCTTAATCACCCTTGCAGAAAAAGCATCGCTCTTCTGTGACAAAGGTGATTTGTTGTTCTCATACATGGCAATCAATTTGGTAACTTTGATTTTTCACTTTTCACTTTTCACTATTCACTTAGCATCTTGTGCTTGGCACGCTGTGATGGCAATCATTTTATAGATGTCATCGACAGAGCAGCCGCGGCTGAGGTCGTTGACGGGGCGGGCGATGCCTTGCAGGATGGGGCCGATGGCTTCGGCTCCGGCAAGACGCTGGACGAGCTTGTAGCCAATGTTGCCTACCTCGAGGCAAGGTGCAATCAGGACGTTGGCCTTGCCAGCGATGTGGCTGCCCGGAGCTTTCTTCTGTCCGACGCTTGGCACGAGAGCGGCATCGGCCTGGAGTTCGCCGTCTATTTGGAGAGAGGGATCCATCTCTTTCGCTTTCTTTGTGGCTTCGACGACTTTATCTACCACTTCGTGACTGGCGCTGCCTTTTGTGCTGAAGCTGAGCATGGCGACGCGAGGTTCAGCGAAGCCTGCCACGCTGCGGGCTGTCTGTGCCGTGCAGACGGCAATCTGTGCAAGCTGGTTGGCGTCGGGCATCGGGGTGACTGCTACGTCGCCCATCACGAGTACGCCGTTCTCGCCGTATTCCCTGGCAGGCGTAATCATCAGCATCGCTCCGCTGACGCAGCTGACTCCGGGGGCGCACTTGATGATTTGAAGGGCAGGGCGAAGCGTGTCGCCAGTCGTGGAGAGGGCACCGGAAATCTGTCCGTCGGCATCGCCGTTCTTGATGATGAGGCAACCGAAGTAAAGCGGATCCTTTGCCTTTTCGCGAGCCTGTTCCTCTGTCATGCCCTTGTTCTTGCGCAGGTTGTAGAGGAGCTGGACGTAGTTCTCTGTCTGTTCACTTGTTGCGGGGTCGATGATAGTTGCCTTGTCGATGTGCCTCAGGCCAAGCTTCTCGGCAAGGGCGAAGATGTCCTTGCGCGAGCCGATGAGGATGATGTCGGCAAGGTCGTCTGCCAGCGCCTTGTCGGCTGCTGTCAGTGTCCGCTCTTCCAAACTCTCAGGCAGCACGATACGCTGCTTCTGCGACTTGGCGCGAGCGATGATTTGTTCCATTAATGTCATGATGTTAATTTACTATTTTATGATTTGCGGTTTAGTAATTTAGCTATTGACTTCTTCGTTCTTCTCTTTTCATAGAAAGGAGGTCAGAACTTTCCTTTCATCAGCAGAGTCTCCAGTTCTTCTGCCGAGAGGTGTGCCCTGAGCATGTCGTTGTAGGCGGCACTGATGTTGCCCGTCTCTTCGCTCACCACGATGGCCAGTGCGTCTGTCTCTTTGCTGATGCCTTTGGCGGCACGATGGCGAAGGCCGAACTCCTTGGGAATGTCGAGGTCGTGGCTGATGGGCAGGATGCAAGCGGCGGCGGCAATCCTGCCTTTTGCGATAATCATGGCGCCGTCGTGCAGCGGGCTGTTCTTGAAGAAGATGTTTTCGATGAGCCGTTGCGTTATCTTGGCATCCACCTCTTCGCCTGTCCGCAAGAACTCGCCCAGCGGCAGGTCGTTTTGCAGCACGATGAGTGCGCCGACGCGTTGTTTGCTCATGTTCATGCAAGCCATCACGATGGGGAAGATGGTCTCGCGTTCGTTGCGAAACTCGCCAGTGCCTTTGTGCTTGTCCAGTCGGAAGAACCGCATGAAGCGGTGTGCCTGCTGTCGGGCTCCAAGATTGTAGAAGAAGCGGCGGATGTCTTCCTGGAAGAGGATGATAAGGGCGATGGCGCCGACGCTCACGAGTTGGTTGAGGATGCCTCCCAAGAGCTTCATTTCAAGCACTTTGCTGATGATAATCCAGCCACTGACGAAAAGCAGCACGCCATAGAAGATGTTGACGGAGCGCGACTGCTTCATCAGCTTGTAGCAATAGTAGAGCACAATCGCTACAAGCAGAATGTCCATTATGTCCTTGAAACTTATGTACGGCAAGGCTTTAACTCTTTAACTTTTTAACCCTTTAACTTTTTAACTCTTTAATTTTTTCACCCTTTCCCCCTTTCGCCCTTTCACCTTTTCAATAATTTTTATGCACTCCATCGCTTCTTTCACCTCGTGAACGCGGAGGATGTGTGCGCCTTTCAAGAGGGCGACCGTGTGGAGGACTGTCGTGCCATTGAGCGCTTCGTCTGGCGTAGTTCCCAGCAGTTTGTATATCATGCTCTTGTGGCTGACACCGACGAGCAGCGGTGCGTGAAGCTCGTGCATGACTTCCATGTTCTGCATGATGATGTAGTTTTGCTCGAGCGTCTTGCCGAAGCCGAAGCCCGGGTCGATGATAACATCGCAGACGCCTAAGTCGTGAAGCTTCTCCACCTTGGTTCCCAGGTCGCGAAGCAATTGGGCGACGGGAGCTTCTTCTCCGAGGCTTCCGCCGTGGGTCAGCACGTACGGCACGCCCAGCTCTGCAAGCGTTCGGAACATATTGCTGTCGAGGTCGCCGCCGCTGATGTCGTTCACCATTTGCACGCCGAACTCCTCGACGCACATTTTGGCAACATCCGCTCTGAACGTATCGACGCTGACGATGGCCTCGGGCGCTTCCTTCCGCACCACCGCCAGAGCCTCTCGGAGCCGCAGCATCTCTTCCTTTTCATCCACCGGCGTAGAGCCCGGACGGGTGGAGCACGCACCGACATCCAGAATCGTTGCACCCTCTGCGAGCATCTGCCGCGTGCGTGCAGCAATAGCGACGGCTCCCTCGTCGTGTCGGTAGAAGGAGTCGGGCGTGGCATTGAGGATGCCCATCACAATGGGGGTGTCCAGCGAAAGCAGTTCGCCCCCCACGTTGATGCTGTATGATGCTGCGGGCGACACAATTCGTGCAAAATACCTTGCAAAAATACATAATTTATTTAATAATAGGAAAAGAAGGGTTAAGAAAAAGTGCCAAAATCCCGAAAAAAGCAAGGAAGGCGTGCAAAAGCGTGAATACTTCCGAGCCGTTTTTGCTACAGGCCGGGGCGGGTGACAGGAACCGGGAAGATTAAGCAATCCTTCCCGCTCGCCAATGGATTTTGTACGTCGCAACGTGGCATGTTGTTTGCTTGTACATGTACGTGCAATTGCTTTTACATGTACAAG
>CAMKTM010000079.1 GCA_946415695.1 uncultured Prevotellaceae bacterium
AGGCCAAGGCTGGGATTATGTCATACATGCTGCCGGAGCCACGAAGTGCCTGCACCGCGAGGATTTCTTCCGCACCAATACCGAAGGCACAAAGAACCTCATCGATGCCCTGCGCTCGGCCGACATGGTGCCCCGCCGCTTCGTGTTCCTTAGCAGCCTCAGCATCTTCGGAGCCATTCGCGAGAAGCCCGTCCGAAAACCTTCTGCCGATAATCCTTGGGTCTATTCCCCTATTCTTCTCTCCGACGTGCCGAAGCCGAACACAGCCTATGGGGAGAGCAAGCTGGCTGCCGAGCAGTATCTTGTGGCGCAGAAGGACTTTCCTTATACCATCCTGCGCCCGACGGGAGTCTATGGCCCTCGAGAGCGCGATTATTTCCTCATGGCACAAAGCATCAAGCAGCACATCGACATTGCCGCAGGCTTCTCGCCCCAAGAGATTACCTTCGTCTATGTTCTCGATGTGGTACAAGCGGTCTTCAAGAGCATGGAAGCACCTGGAGCCGAAGGCAAAGCGTATTTCCTCAGCGACGGCCAGGTCTATAACAGCCGCCGCTATAGTGACCTCGTCCAGCAGCATCTCGGGCATCCCTGGGTGCTGCACCTCAAACTGCCTCTCGCTCTCTTGCGGGCGGTTTGTTGGGTTAGCGGGAAGATTAGCCGACTGACGGGCAAGATGAATGCGCTGAACGACGACAAGTACAACATCCTGTCGCAACGCAACTGGCAATGCGAGACGCAACCCGCAGTCCGCGACTTCGGCTATGCCCCGAGGTGGAGCCTCGAACAAGGCGTGGAAGCCAGCATCAACTGGTATCGCAAAGAAGGCTGGCTATAAGGTAAAAGCCCTGAGGATGCCTAACGCATTCGGGTTCCCGTGCGAGCCTCAACGACGTTGACCACATAGTCGCCCAGCTTCTCGCAATTATTGATGAGGTCCATGTAAATGGTGCCGATGGCATAGGTGTACTTGTGGTTGTTGACGTCGATGATATTCTGTGACTTCAACTGGTCGCGGAAGTTATTGATTTCCGTTTCCGTGTTGTAGCACTTATAGACGTCGAAGTAGTCCTTACGTCCCTTTATCAGTTGGTTCATCTGTGTCAAGGCCTGGTTCGTCAGATCCATCATCTGATGCAGGTGAGCGTACTGCTCTTCGGTGAAGTGTTCCTTCTTGCCTTGCACCTTCATGTTGATGGTGTGCGCCATGTTGTAGCACGCATCGCCGATGCTTTCCACTTCTGATATTTCGCGGAGCATGGCACGTATCTTGGCCTTTGTCTCGTCGCTCAAATGTGCGTCGCTCACCTGGTCGAGATATTCGGCGATGCTGATTTCCATGTTGTCGGCTATTTCCTCGTACTTCTCAATGCGGCTGAAGAGCTTGTTGAACTTGTTCTGGTCTTTTTCCGTAAGCAGTTCGCACACCATGCCGAACATGCGCTGGATGCGGTCGCTGAAGGAAGCTATCTCCTTGTGCGCCTCGAGGACGGAGAGCTCGGGAGTCTTCATGATACCTGAAGTGATGAACTGCAGATGGAAATCTTCCTCCTCGCCCACGTTCTTGGGCTTGATAATCCAGCAGACGAGCTTCTCTATCTGGGGGATGAACCAGATGAGCAACAGGGTGTTGCTGATGTTGAACGCAGAGTGGAACGTGGCAAGCGTCACACTGGCCTTGATGGCGAAAGTCGGGTCGTCGGTCGGCATTTCGGGGTCGAAGCCTGAGAGATGGCAGACGACCTGGAAGAACGGCTTCATCAGCAGCAGAACCCAGAAGACGCCCACGGCATTGAAGCTCAGGTGGGCGAAAGCTGCACGCCTGGCCTGCGTGTTGGCCCCCATCGCCACGATGTTCGACGTTATGGTCGTACCGACATTCTCGCCCAACACGAGCATCACGCCCTGGTCAATCTGCAGTACGCCCGTAGAGCACAGCATCATGGTGATGGCCATGATGGCTGCCGAGGACTGTACGCAAAGCGTCAGGACTGTACCGATGAACAGGAAGAGCAGCGACACCAGGAAGCCGCCTCCCGAGAATTCGGCAAAGAAGGCACTGATGGCTTCCTTCGACGCAGGTTCATCCACCAGCGAGAATCCCGTCTCCTTCAGTGTGGTCAGTCCGAGGAACAGGAACGCCACGCCGAAGAGGAAGTCGCCCACGATGCGGCGCTTCTTCATGTAAATCAGGATGATGCCCAGGAAGAATGCGGGATAGACGAAATCGGAGATGTTGAAGCCCATACCGAGCGACATGATCCACGCCGTCAGCGTCGTGCCGATATTGGCACCCATGATGACACTGATGGCCTGGACGAGCGTGAGCAAACCGGCATTGACGAAGGAGACGGTCATCAGCGTCGTGGCTGTGGAACTCTGCACTGCCGCCGTGACGCACATACCGGTGAGCATACCTGTGAAGCGGTTTGTCGTCATCGCACCGAGAACATGGCGCAACTGCGGACCTGCCATCTTTTGCAACGCTTCGCTCATCGACTTCATGCCGAACATGAGCAGCGCCAAAGAACCCAAAAGCTTAAAAACTACGAGCAAGGACATGGTGGTGATTTACGATTTGACGATTTACTATTTACTATCTTATTTGCTATTTAGCAATGCTTATTCATTGACCATTGAACATTGACCATTAAACATTGAACATTGAACATTGACCATTGAACATTGAACATTCTTCACTATTTTTTCTTTCAACGCTGCAAAGTTACGAAAAAGCGGGAGAAATACAAAAGGAATAGGCAGATTTTTCTTCTTTCTTGGTGTTCGGCATGGGGAATTATGGTTTAGCGGGCGATGGATTTTAGGGCATCGAGTCGACAAAGATTGCAGGGGTCGTTGATTGCATGGTCGTGAACATGCAATTGCATGGTCATGTACTTGCAATTGCACGTACATGTACAAGCAATCAACGCCCCTGCAAAGCTGGCTGGGGAACGCAGGTGACGTGCCATAAAAAAACAACGGACCAGCACGGCTCTCTTGCAGATTGTCTTGCCCGCCGGCTAACGGGGGGAGGCAAATCCGCAAAAGAATCCGTGCAATCCGTTGTTGTATAGGAAACGATGAGCCTGTGCTCTTGTCTCTCTTTATCTTACTTCACCATGACTTTTTTAACGGTGCCGTCGGTCATTCGGATGATGTTGAGGCCGCGGCTCGGGTGCTGCAGCGAGCGTCCGTCGATGGTGTAGCGTGCTTCGGGAGCTTCAAAGCCTGCTGTGGGTGCGTTGATGGCTGTGCCTTTCTCCACGATGGGGCTCTGGGCAGCGTTGACGATGGTACCGTCGAAGCGGTCGATGAGCAAAGCGACGGCCGTCAGCTTGGACTTGTCCTGTATGAGGGAGTTGCCCGATATGCTGTAAGTTTTAGAGTATTGCTGTGGTGTGTTGACATTGATAACGGATGAGACGGAGCCGTTGATGCCGGCATCGATGCCCCATCCTGCGACTGCGACGTGGTTGAACTCTAATCCGGTGACGGAGGAGTTGGCTTTGTACCAGAAGTCCATCTCGCCGCCGCTGCCGCCGTTTCTATAGTAGTTGGCCTGAGCCCAGTTGCTGCCTGTTCCGGTCAGTCCGTCCTCTACGAGTACATAAGCGATGGCGTACTGGGCTTTCTCGTCGTTGTAGGAGAAGCGGGTGGTCGTGTTGAAGACGACGCTGTTCTGGTCAGCATTCTCCCATTCTGCTTTCAGTTCGATGGCAGCGGGTGCTGTCCTGCCGAGTGCAAGTTTCACGTAATAATTCAAGGCGGAGTATGAGGGGTCGATATCATACTGACGGTCTATGAAGGAACTGGGGAACCCGCCGACGTTCTCATAGATGAAGTTCTTGTAGGCATCTATGGCCATGGGGTCGCCGTTGTGTGCTGCTATCTGTACGACTTGGTTGCCGTACGCCTCGTGTATCTTCTCCATTCCGACGATGCCTCTTGGGCACCATCCGCACCATGTGCCGGTGAACTCCTCGATGACGGGGGTCACGGGTTGCTTTTCTTTAAGTGTGATGAGGAATCCGTTGGCACTATTGTCGTCGGTGGTATTGGGCGTGCCGTTCACGTGGGTGATGGTGAAAGTCTTATGGTACTTTCTGGTTTCAGCATCGGGAAGGAAGGGGACGGAGACTGTGACGGAGCTGTTGAAGGAAAGGTCGCCCAGTTTCAGTTCTTGGGGTTCTGTGGTGCTCCCGCCTTCCGTGGCGATGGTGTAGGTGATGCTATTGACGGGGTCGGTTCCCAAGTTAGTGATTGTCACGGGGACGGAAGCTATTTCTCCCTGAAGGGTCAGGTTCTGGCCGAAGTCCGACGCGGTTGCATAGGTGGCGGGGATGTCTGCGCCTTCAACAAGTATCTGGAATGCGAGTTTCCCTAAACCGTTTCCATTGAGGTCTGTCCAGGAAAGTCCTGCAGTTGGATTACCAATCCAAAAGGAATTGGGGGCATCGTTGCCGCCACTACCGATGGAATAGCCGGAGGTGCTCGTCACGCAGTATCCGATATAGAATCCGGTGTTGTTTATTTCGAAGGGTGTCCTGAGATTGTAGTCGTTGGCTCCAGCCGACGGAGTTCCCAGGAGGTTTTGCTTATAGTCGGCATCGTCTATTTTGTTTGGCAGTTCTTTGGAGATCCAAATCTTCAAGTTGCTGAGCGTCGAAACGAGGTTCTGCCTGAAATAGATACGGACGGCTTTGACGGTGGCCTGTCCGATTTGAGGATGATTGGCAGGAATGTAGATGCCTGCCATCAGGGTCATTGGCGAACCGGTTCCAACCTCGTTGATTGATTCGACGTCACCGGAACTGAAATACCCCCACCATATCTGGCCTTCGCCGGGAGTGATAACACGTGCCTGGGCACATACAGCCAGCACAAGGGCGGCTGCCGCAATAAGTAAATGTTTTTTCATAATGAATGAATGATGTTAGTTAATAGAAAAATTATTTATTGTATTGCTACTTTTCGAACTTGCTCTCCGTCCTTTATGATATACAGTCCGCCTGCCGACGGGGTTTGCAGGCGACGGCCATGAAGGTCATAGTAAGTGCGGTGGGTTCCTCTGCTTTGGGGAAGCGCCTGAATAGCATCGACATCGCCATTGGCAAACATGATGTTCACTTGATGCGACTCCAGCCCGATTGTTACTTTGAGTGTGGCCGAAAGGTATCCTTCGCTCTGGATGCCGACTGCATCGAACTGTACTTGCTCGCTGCCATTCCTCACGGTAAAGCGTTTGGTGACCGACGCCAAGTTGTCGAGAGGCATACATCCATCTCCCATGCACCATTGCAGGACGTTAGCGTCGAGCGAGTTGTAGGAGATTTGCAAGGTGGCCGATGCGGTGGCCGAAGCGGTGGTCAAGAGTTTCAGTATCAGTCCGTCGTCGGGATTCATCGGGTTGTTTGTCTCGCACGACAGGTCGCCGAACAGGTCCTCTTCGGCAGCAATGATGACGGTCGCTCCATCTGCAAGGCTTTGACCTTGGTATTGAAACACGAACCCCTGAGCCCAGGAGGCGAGGACGGCCGTCAACGAAAGGATGAGTGTAATGATTTTTTTCATAAGCATTATGGTTGTTGTTCTACATTTATCTTTGCAACCTGCTGTACGCCGCTGTCATTATAGACGAAGGCGACGATGCTCAGGTGCTCTCTGTTCCAATTCGGCTCTAATGTTTGCGTCATGGAGCGCTGTTCGGATTTGGCTTCCTCGATGCTGAAGTCCTCGCCCCACGCACCATTGACGGCTGCGCGGAACACATGGTTGTGGGTGTATTGCTGATTGGGTTTGCCGTCCGGCATAAGCTGGAGCGTCTGGATGCCGTCTTCGAGAACCCAAACCTGAAGCTTGCCCGTAACCGTTCCATCGGTACCTTTGGCATTGATTTGAATGGTAATGACACCATCTGCAAGGACAGCCGTACCATCAAGACGCAACGGCGCAGGCTTGGCCAATTCTTCCTTCACGGCAGTAGTCCATTCAGGATAATCTATAGGAGCATGTCTGTCGACCAATCCGACAGGCTGGTATTCGAGGTTCCAATGATTGTAGTATTCATCGCCGGTATCTGTCTTCAGCCCAACAGTCCTGGCATTGCCGGCAAAGGCAAGTGGTCCGCCATGGATACCAACAGCCACCACATCGTCGCCGAACACCTCATGAAGCACATCAATGACATTGGTTGCCTTCGGACAGTTTGTACATCTTTGGCCAGTGAAGTCCTCAAGCAGCACAACACGCTTGGTGGATTCCTCTGTCTCGTTTCCCGATTCATCGTTTTCTCCTTTCGGTTCCTCTTTCACCAACGGGTCATATATGCGATCGACCTCCGCTATATGATCACAGGCTGTCAGCATCAGGCAGATGCTGCTTATTATTATATATGTATAATGCTTCCACATCTTTCGTTTTGCATCAGAAGTTATAATTATACGATAATGTCCATCCCGTCGAAGCCGGCACATAGCGGCAAACGCCTCCCGAACAGTTGTAGCCTGCACGGGTGCGGCCGTAGCCCGCCTGAATGCGGTGCTGGCGAATGTTATAGGTGACGAGTCCCTGATAATAGTGCAGCTTTGTCTCGCCACAGTTCCACATGTCGCTGACGGTTATCATCCAGTGCGGTGCCAATGAAAGCTCCAGCAATCCGTACGCCCAATCGCCCTGGTCGTCCTTTGTTCTCAGGTATTGCAGTTCGCAGCGCAGTGTCACCTTTGGCGTGAACTGGTACTTGCCATCGGCGATGAAGATGTTGGAGTTTACCATGCCGCCATGTCTTTCAACAGCCAACTGGTTGTATTGCTGGTTCAAGTACATCAGGCTGAGCTTAAAAGCCTTCGACAGCTTGCGGGTCACGGTGAAGTCGAAGCTGCGGTAATAGGTTTGGTCGCCCCACTTGAAGAACTTGGAGGTGTAGCCTCTGGTCTGTGCTATCAGGTCGTTCTTGTCGTAGAACTGGCGGTCGATGGCTCGGACGTACGAGAAATTTGCCTTGACATTCATGCCGTACTTTCCTCCCAGCGGTGTCTTGCGCTTGAAGTTGTAACCTATCTCTGCCTGATACGCCCATTCGCCGTCGGCATATTGCGTGGCGTATGGATAGAGAGCGGCAAGGGCGTATGTCTGGTCCTGCGTGAAAGCGGGCAGATGGTTGATGGCAGAAGAAATGCCCTTGGCCTTGGAAATGTCATTGGTACTCTTGAACGACATGTTCTCCGAGCGTTTGGCCTGTAGCAACACGCTCAACCCGTTTTGGGAATATGAGCCAGAGAGCATGACAGCCGAGCCTTTCTTGTAAATGAATTGGTTGGCAAACGAAGGGTCATCGCTCTTCCAAGCGTATTCGCCCAGCACACTCCAAGGGCCGCGACTGAAGTTCAGGCGCACATCCCATGCATTAACGAACTTCGGGAAACGAATACGGTAGATTGGGCGCTCGACAGGAAAGACGTGAACGCTTTCGTAATCGTTCTCATACTTGTTTACCCACGAACCGCCAAGCATGATGTTCGTTTCGCTTCTCTGCAACGCGGGAAAGAACTCCTCGAGATTTATCTCGGCATCGGCTCCGCTGATGACCGACTTGTTCCATTTCCAGTAGCGACGCTGCACGCCGCATAGCGCTTTCAGCGTGACACCTTTGATGGGCTTCACCACGACACGGCCTCCAAGCAGGGAATTGTCGATGCCGAGGGAGCGCTCCTCATAGGTGCGGAGGATGAAGCCCGAGCCGAACTGTTCGTAGAACGTGCCACCGGTCAGCTCGAACTTCCCTACTCTGCCCTTTACCCAGAAATGGGGTACGCCCCAGCCTTTGAAATCCTTCTCAAAGCCGGGAAGAGGGAATTGCAGGAACTCGAAGCGAACGCCGCCATCGACATACTTGCTTTGCAGCATGAGGTCGGCATAGGTGTTGGTCAGGAAGTCGCCCGTCTTCTCAGCACCTGTACCGCTGTCGTGCCGCGGAACAAGCATGTCGCTCTGCACACTGCCTGAGAATGTGACGCCTTTCCATTTCCAAGCGTTGCAGGCAAGGATGCTGCACCAAGCAAACAGATAAGCCAGAAGTCTCTTCATTTCTTTAGCAGTTCCCTGACTTTTTCGATGAGTTCTGTCTCAGCACCATCGGTATAGCCATTGTGCTTATAGACAATCTCTCCCTTGCCATCCACAATAAGTGTATAGGGAATCGTCTGACAGCCAAGGGCACGTTTGAAGTCGCTGTTCGGGTCGAGCAGCACCTCATACTCCCAACCATGATTGCTCACCAAGGGCTTCACCTTATTGATGTTCTGGGCTTGGTCGATGCTGACTGTAATGATTTTCACGCCGGTCTCTTCCTGCCACTCCTCATAAACCTCGCTGATTGCGTCCAACTCGCGGTTGCAGGGCTTACACCAAGTGGCGAAGAAGTCGATGATGAATGGCTTGCCTCCGTTTGAAAGGGTATCGGTGCGAACCTCTACGCCATTCATGGTCTTCAGGGTGACTGCCGGCAACTGAGCCTTAGCCTTGTTCCAGGAAAAGACAAAGGCCAATGTCAAGGCAAGAATAATGTTCTTTACCATATCTTATCCAAACTTTTAAGTTTCGGGGGGTCTGTCGTGATGTTACAGAGTTCTGAAAATAATGCTTAACCTTTATGGGAATAATGCTTAACCATTATGGGCAGAACTCTGTTCAAGCCGAATTAGCACAGGCTTTCGCGTACCGCCGAAACCTCGATTATACTTTTCACCTTTTCTTTCTTTTTTAACTCATTGAGTTTTCAACTTTTGCACCCGGGACACCAGGGCTTCAGCTGCTTGAAGAAGTCGTTGCCCTTGTCGTCCACGAGGATGAAGGCGGGGAAGTCCTCTACGGTTATCTTCCAGATGGCCTCCATGCCGAGTTCGGGGTACTCCACGCACTCGATGCTCTTGATGCTCGACTGCGAGAGGACGGCTGCCACGCCGCCAATGGTGCCGAGGTAGAAGCCGCCATGCTTCTTGCAGGCATCCGTCACCTGCTGCGTGCGGTTGCCCTTTGCAATCATCACCAGCGAAGCGCCATTTGCCTGGAACTCATCGACGTAGGGGTCCATGCGGTTGGCCGTGGTGGGACCCATCGAACCGCAGGGATAGCCCTCCGGCGTCTTGGCAGGGCCGGCGTAGAGGATGGGATAGTCCTTGAAGTATTGCGGCATGCCTTCGCCTGCATCGAGGCGAGCCTTCAGCTTGGCATGGGCGATGTCGCGTGCCACGATGATGGTGCCCTTCAGGTTGACGCGGGTCGAGACAGGGTACTTGCTCAGCTCCTTGCGCACTGCGTCGATGCCCTTGTCGAGGTCTATTTCAACACCCTTGCCGCCTTCGCCGGGCAGACGCAGTTCTTCGGGAATGAGTTCGCCGGGGCAGTCGTCCATCTTCTCCAGCCAGATGCCGTCGCGGTTGATTTTCGCCTTGATGTTGCGGTCGGCCGAGCAGCTTACGCCCATGCCGATGGGGCAGCTGGCGCCGTGACGCGGCAGGCGGATGACGCGGATGTCGTGGGCCAGGTACTTGCCGCCGAACTGTGCGCCAAGGCCGATCTTATGGGCTTCTTCGAGGAGTTTCTTTTCCAAGTCGATGTCGCGGAAAGCGCGTCCCGTCTCGTCGCCCGTGGTGGGCAGGGAGTCGTAGTACTTGATGCTGGCCAACTTGACCGTCAGCAGGTTCTTCTCTGCCGAGGTGCCGCCGATGACGAAGGCGATGTGGTAGGGCGGGCAGGCAGCTGTGCCGAGGTGCTTCATCTCCTCTACGAGGAAGGGGAGCAACGTGCCTTCGTTCTGTATCGTGGCCTTCGTCATGGGGTAGAAGTACGTCTTGTTGGCCGAGCCGCCGCCCTTGGCGACCATCACGAAGCGGTATTCAGCACCCTCCGTTGCCTCGATGTCAATCTGGGCAGGCAGGTTGCACTTCGTGTTCACCTCGTCGTACATGTTCAGAGGCGCGTTCTGCGAGTAGCGGAGGTTGTCCTGCGTGAACGTGTTGAACACGCCGCGGCTCAACGCTTCCTCGTCCTCGAAACCCGTCCAGACCTGCTGTCCCTTCTCGCCATGAATGATGGCCGTGCCGGTGTCCTGACAGAAAGGCAGGATGCCCTTGCAGGCAGTCTCGGCATTACGCAGGAACTGGAGGGCGACGTACTTGTCGTTCTCGCTGGCATCGGGGTCTTTCA
>CAMKTM010000080.1 GCA_946415695.1 uncultured Prevotellaceae bacterium
GCGCCGAATTTGCCAACGAAGCACGGGTCGTTTTCAAACGAGGCGTGGCTTGTTGAACATCGAGGCACGCCTTGTTTGATTTTTCGCCTGCGGAGATTCACTGTCGAAACGAGCCATTTTTGGCGGAAAAGCAGGCCGTTTTGCCATCTTCGCTTGGCAAAAAGGCATTTTTCGGTCGATTTCTTGGTTCGCAACCCGCTCATTATCAACCGAAAGCGTTCTGAGCGAAGAAAATCCCCTCGGGGCTGAAAAGTGCCACCGAGGTTTTTTTTTCGATTCTCGCACGCCGCCACAAAAAGCAAGTGTAAGCAAAATCGGCATTTCGCAAGCAATATGTCAAAAACGCGGCGTTACATTTTATGTGCTCGACCTCTTCTTGTGTGAGGTCAGCACATAAAATGTGTTGGGTTTGTTCGGCTGAGGGACTTAATTTTTGTTCCGCGCATTAAAAGCGCGCCCTTGTGCTAAAGCATCAAGGAACACGCACGGCCCGCACGGATCGCCCGAAGCAGCGGTAGTCGTAGTACCAACGCCAGTAGCCCGAACCGAAGTAGAAGTAGTACGCGTTGTTGCCGTAGCTCGGGCTGAGAGAACTCGACCAGTAGTAGCCGTCGCTGCCTGCGTTGCTGAGCTCGCCGTTCCAGCGGTTGCCAGCAGCGGGCAGGAAAATTGAGTTACCGTTGCTCTTGCTCGTTACCTTGCGACCGTAAACTCCGTTCAACAGCGTCCACTCCGACGGTGTAGCTACTGTTGAACAGCTCACTAAATTGGGCGTAGCTCGGCATCTTCCAGACGCTGCCCCAGTTCGCCGTCGCGGCATCGTCCTCGGGCTGAAGCTCAGTCAAGTTGTCTGTAAAGCCATTGTAGCCGTAGTCGCTTCGTGTACAGTACTTCGTCATCGTGGTTTCTGAGCCTTTGCACCATTTGTATGTGCTCCAATAGTAAGTGCTCTTAGGTGTTGTCTCGCCCCAAGCGAAGTAGTCGCCGTATTCCTCGGGCTTGCTGGCACCCACGTTGCACGTCGCCCAAAGCGTTCCGCTCGGCAAGCCGAGGTCAACATAATCTCTTCCATCTATAGTTCCTGAATTATCATTCTTCACCGTCACCTGGCACTCTGCCTTCACGCCGCTGCCGTCCGTGGCAGCACAGGTGATGGTGCAGGTACCGTTGGCCACTGCTACTACCAACCCATTGCTTATGACCGTTGCCACAGCCTCGTCACTGCTCGTCCACGTCAAAGCGGGATTGTCGGCATCGGCAGGCTCAACGGTTGCCGTGAGCCGCTTCGACTCGTCCGGCTGAAGCGTGATAGACGTCTCGCTCAGCGTGATGCCCGTCACAAGCTGTACAGATTGAGTGCGCGTCAGCACATCAAAAGTGCTGCTGCCAAGGGCGCTGAGAACCAACATCTCGTCCGTCAACTTATGAACCTTGAGGATGTTCATTGGCACACCCGAAGCGTTGTTGACGACGATGGTTCCCTGATAAGGCATGAACTCGTAGGTGGCATCGGCCATGTAGTCCGTCGTGCCGTCCTCGCCAAACGTAACCGACTCGCTCTTCGACTTGTACCAAGTGCCTGCAATGCACTGGTTGACAGGCGTGAAGGGGCCGAACTCCTCGTCCGAGCCGATGCCGTCGTAGAAGACGATGCTGTCTGTGCGCAGGCTGAACTGCGCCACTGTGCCGTCACTCTTGTAGACGCGGAAGCCTTGCCCCCACGCCGTCTGCAAGCCAGCCACCAGAAGGAGCAGGGCTGCAAGGATGCTGTTTCTTTTCATTTCTTTTGTTGTTTTGGTTATTGTTTCGTAAATCACTCAAGTTTCGCATGTTTAAGAAGATATAGGAAGATATAGGAAGATATGCCGCTTTTAGCGACGAAGATAGAGGACGATACCACGGGAGGCGGCAAGGCCAAGCGGCAAAACTAACGTCATTTATCTTCCTCTATCTACTTCTAACTCCTTCTATCTCCTTCTATCATCTCCTTCTATCTCCTTCTATCTTCTTCTATCTCCTTCTATCTCCTTCTATCTATCCCTAAACAGAGGCAAAAGTACGAATTATTTTCTTGTTTGAAAGGGATTCTTTCGATTATTTGCAGGAATAAAGCATAAATCGTGGCACTTTGCTTTGTTTTTCATTTTACTTTTCGTATCTTTGCCCGCAGAAACCCTACAAACAAGGAGACGACTATGGCAAAAGACAAATACGTACGCCTCGACTGGGCAGCCAAGCGTATGCTCCAGGGCAAGACGAACTTCAGCTTGCCATAGAAGAAAAAACGCAAGCATCGAAAAACCTGCCATGAAGATATTCGGCATAGGAATGAATTACGCGGCACACAATAAAGAGCTGCAAAATTCGTTATTAAATATAGAGGAAGCATCCGCTCGACGAAGTCAACCTGTGGTCTTCACGAAGGCGGAGTCTGCGCTGCTGACACGCGGGATGCCGTTCTTCGTTCCTGCCTACACGAAGCGCTGCGACTACGAGACAGAGCTTTGTGTACGCATTAACCATTTGGGGCGCAGCATCCCCGAGCGCTTTGCTCACCGCTACTACGACGAAGTGACGGTGGGCATCGACTTCACGGCTCGCGACCTGCAGAAACGGTTGCGGCAGGAAGGTCTGCCGTGGGACCTTTGCAAGGGCTTCGACGGCAGTGCGGCCATCGGGCGGTGGATGCCGCTCGCACACTATGGGAAAGACATCCAGGAGCTGCACTTCCACCTGCTCCTCAACGGCGAGAAGGTGCAGGAAGGCTGCACGAAGGACATGCTCTTCGGAGTGGACAGGCTGGTGAGCTTCATCAGCCAGTTCTTCACGCTCAAGACGGGGGACATCATCTTCACCGGCACTCCTGTAGGAGTAGGGCCCGTCAGCATAGATGACCACTTGGAAGGCTATCTCGAAGGAGAGAAACTGCTGGAATTCAACGTGAAATAGGAAGCCTCACCCCCAGCCCCTCTCCGAGGAGAGGGGAGTAAAACAGCAACTAACAAAGGATTAAAATACAACAGATTATATGAAAAAGCTTTTTACAATATGCCTGATGCTTGCGGCGATGGCCGGAGGCATCAAGGCTCAGCAGGAAAAAGAGCTGACCTTCACAAGCCTCGATTGGGACGAGATGCAGATTGACTCCGTGCTGCCCGTCTATACAGAAGTGGTGCCGCTGGAGACAGACTACCGGACGCACACATACACCGTCTCGCTCCTCTATCCCGAGTATAGCGCCCTGAGCAGCAAGGAAGCACAAGTGGCGGAACGATTCGACAGCCTCATCAGCGAGACCATCGACGTGGAGACATTTGTCGGTGTGGAACGCGGTAAGGGCCTGCTCGACATCTCCTTCATCCCCATCCGCCGCCAAGGCACGAAGTACGAGAAACTCGTCAGCGCACAGATAGTCATCGATGCCAAACAAAGCACCAGGCTCAACGCCCGTGCCAAAGCGGCAGGCGCCGAGCGCTATGCCACCAGCTCCAAGCTGGCAAACGGCAGGTGGGTGAAGATCAGCATCACGGAAGACGGCCTCTACCAGCTCTCACGCTCCTCGCTCACGAAGATGGGTTTCAGCAACCCCAACAACGTGCACCTCTACGGCTACGGCGGACATCTTCTGCCTGAACTTATCCGCGAAGGCACGCACTACGACGACATGGTCGAAGTGCCGCTCTACTACAACAGTCAGACGGACAGTTGGATCTTCTGGGGCAACGGCCTGGTCTATTGGTCGGGCGACACGCGCATCAGCAACACCTATGCCCGCAATGCCTACTACTTCCTTACACAGGAGGAGGCACCAGCCACGATGGAGACCCTAACCGCCAACCCCAATCTTACCCGCAAAAGCTACAACAGCACGAGGGCACACACCCTCTATGAGAAAGACGAGTTCGCATGGCACTCCCTCGGTCGGCACCTCTTCGACAACGAGAACTATGCCAGCAACAATTCCCACACCTATTCCCTCGCCGCCACCGACCCCACGGGCAACGGCAAGCTGACAGTGGTCTTCACCGGCTCGGAAAGCTCCTCGAACACGGTCAACGTCACCATCAACGGAACATCTGCCGGCAACTTCAATGTGTCGCCTCCGGCAGACTATGTGTTTGCTACGTCCACCACCCGCAACTACGACCTGAACAGCCTGGGCTTAGGCACCCCGGGCGCACTCAGCATAAACCTCCGCACAGACTATGGGAAAAAGGCTCGCTTGGACTATCTTGCCTATAACTACGACCGTCTGCTCAACACCAACACAAAGGGCTACGTTGACTTCACCCTTCCCAGTGGAGGCCCTGCAAGATTCAACATCACAGGAACCAACGTGAAAGTCATCCGCACAGGCAAGGTGGGAGCAAAAGATGCGCTGGTAGCCGGCACACAATCCGGCAACACCTACGTCATCGACGTTGATAATGCCGGAGACCACTTCGTGGCCTTCAACACAGCAGCCACCTTCCCGGAGCCAACCACCGTGGGAGACGTTGCCAACCAAGACCTCCACAGCCTGGCGAATCTTGACATGATGATCATCATCCCCACCAGCGGCAAGCTCTACAACGAGGCACAACGTCTGGCCAATGCGCACCAGCAGTACGACGGACTGCGCGTGGGCATTGTCAGCGCAGGCCAGATATACAACGAGTTCTCCAGCGGCACACCCGACCCGACGGCGTACCGCCTCTTCATGAAGATGCTCTACGACAAAGCTGTCAACGACAACGACCGACCACGCTACCTTCTGCTCTTCGGCGACTGCGCCTGGGACAACAGAATGCTCTCCCCCGCATGGAGGAACAGCAACCCCGACGACTACCTGCTGTGCTACGAAAGCGAGAACAGCTTCAGCGACACCAAAAGCTACGTCATGGAAGACTACTTCGGCCTCCTCGACGACGGCGAAGGATACAATCCCCTCCGCGAAAAGAGCGACATCGGCATCGGACGCTTCCCCGTCTCACAGTCCTCAACGGCAAAAATCATGGTGGACAAAACTATCACCTACCTGAGCAACCAGAACGCAGGCCCTTGGAAGAACCTCGTCTATATCCTTGGCGACGACGGCGACGAAAACGAACACATGAAGTATGCCAACAATGTGGCAGAAAATGTCATATCGAAATATCCCAGCATGGAAACACATAAAATCATGTGGGATGCCTACACCCGCGTCAGCTCAGCAAACAGCAACACCTATCCCGAAGCTGCCAAACAAATAAAAAAGCAAATGAAGGAAGGCGCCCTGGTGATGAACTACACCGGCCACGCCGCCGCCTACGGCTTCAGCCACGAATTCGTCCTGCTGCGCGAAGACTTCGAAAACAACAAGAGCACAAAACTACCGCTCTGGGTGACATGTGCCTGCGACGTGATGCCATTCGACTCGAACACCAGCAACATCGGCGAGACGGCCGTGCTCAACCCCAACGGCGGCGCTTTGGCATTCTATGGCACCACACGCACCGTCTTTGCCAGCCAGAACTACAACATGAACCGCTACTTCATGCAGTACCTCTTTGACAACAGCAATCGCCCCGACAAGGAACGTAACCGCATCGGAGATGCCATCAGGCTCGCAAAGAACAGCATCATCAGCGACGGACGCGAGGCTGGCTACCTGGAGAACAAACTGCAATATGCTCTGCTCGGCGACCCGGCACTCACCATGGGCAATCCCTCCAGAAAAGTCGTAATTGACAAGATCAACGACATCAACGTTGACGGCACGCCGATTCCCCTCAAAGCGGGCCAACGCATAAAGCTCAACGGACACGTCGAACAGGAAAACGGCAACGTCTTGACAGACTTCAACGGCACTGTATATACCCGCCTCTTCGACAGCAAAGAAACCGTCATCTGCCTTAACAATGCCAAAGCCAGCGAGCCATTCACCTATACCGACCGTAACGTCATGCTTTACGAGTCGCAGGACAAAGTGACCAACGGGCAATTCCAAGAAGAATTCTACATCCCCATTGACATCAACTTCAGCAACGAAGACGGCCGCTTAGTCTTCTACGCCATCAACGAGGCAGGAAACCTGGAAGCCAACGGCTACAACGAAGACATCCCGTTGGGCGGCATCGTTGAGAACACAGACTTCGACCAAGACGGCCCCCAAATCTTCGCCTACCTCAACAGCGAAGACTTCCAGAACGGAGGCACGGTCAACGCCACACCGCTCTTCGTGGCACAACTCACCGACTTCTGCGGCATCAGCTCAAGTGGCAATGGCATTGGGCATGACCTCGAACTTTGTATCGACGGAAGAAGCGACCTGACCTATAACATTAATGAGTATTATGCGCATGAGTTCGGAGACTTCACACGAGGCACCGTTGCCTATAACATCCCAGCACTTGAGAACGGAGCGCACAGCCTCACCTTCCGCGCTTGGGACGTGCTGAACAACACCAACAAGACCAGCCTCGACTTCGTGGTTGATGATGGGCTCAAGACAAACATTCTGAGCCTCGTGGCAAGCCAAAACCCAGCCACAACCAGCACGAACTTCATGGTAAGGTTCGACCTTCCCGGCAGCGAATGCGAATTTGTCATCGAGGTCTTTGACTTCTCGGGCCGCCGCATCTGGATGCACGAAGAGACCTCCACCGGCGAGAACGGCATCTTTACCGTTACCTGGAACCTCACAAACGGAGCAGGCGCGAAAGTAGGCACAGGCATCTATCTATATCGATGCAGAGTGAAGTGCGGAAATAGCAAATGGACCTCACAAACACAAAAAATCATGGTGCGGAACAATAAATAAGCCATCTGTGGAGTTATTAATAAAGTGCAGACAGAAAAACTATGAAACGAAACAGAATTATCCGCATCCTACTGATCCTTGTTGCCATATTCAGTACAGAGTCAATCGTAGCACAGGACAAACAGGACATGTATAACCCTGTGAACACAGCTGCGACCTTTATGGCCATTGCTCCCGACGCAAGAGGCGGCTCTATGGGCGACATGGGTGTTGCAACAGATGCCGACGTCTTCTCGCAGTATTGGAATCCTGCCAAGTATCCTTTTAACATTGCCCGTGCCGGCGTAGGCCTCAGCTACACGCCTTGGTTGCGCAAGCTGGTCAACGACATCAACCTTGCCAACATGGCCGGTTTCTACCGCATCGGCGACTACAGTGCAGTGCATGCCTCTCTCAGATACTTCAGCCTCGGCGAAGTGTTCTTTGCCGACGAGGCTTTGGAAGGCATGAGCATCAAGCCGTATGAGATGTCCATTGACGCCGGCTATAGCCGCATGCTCAGCTCTACCTTCTCCATGGCCGTCAACTTGCGCTTCATCCTTTCCGACATCAAGTATAATATGCAAGACGACAGCAGACCTGGCAAAGCGTTTGCAGCCGACATTGCCCTCTACCACTTAGGCTACTTCATGGCGGGCAACCGCGAGTGTAGCCTCGGATGGGGTGTCAACATCAGCAACATCGGTTCGAAGATTTCATACGGAGGCAGCGACCAGTCCGAGTTCATCCCCACCAACCTTCGCATCGGTCTCAACTTTACCATCCCCTTCAACCAATACAACAAGTTCAGCATTGGTGCTGACATGAACAAGTTGCTCGTGCCCACGCCGCCAAAGCAGGAAGAGGGAGAGTCGCCCGAAGACTTCATGAATCGCGTGAACGATGAGGGCTATTATGGCATCTCGTCCATAGCCGGCATCTTCAAGAGTTTTGGCGATGCGCCCGGCGGCTTTAAGGAAGAAATGCAGGAGATACAGTGGAGCTTGGGTTGCGAATACACTTACAATGACCGCTTCATGCTTCGTGTAGGTTATCACCATGAAGCAGAGAACAAGGGCAACCGTAAGTACTTCACTGTTGGTGCAGGCTTCCACATGAGTGTCTTCACTGTTGATGCCGCCTATGTGTTCTCCACGGCACAGACCAATCCACTGGACCAAACGATGCGCTTCTCGCTTGCCTTCGACCTGGACGGCATGCGCGACCTCTTCGGAAAGTTAAAGAGAAGAAGATAAAGTCATTTACCATTTAACCATTTACGATTTACGATTTATTTACGATTGAACTATTGGATTGTTTATAGGAAGCAATAACTAAATCACCAAATAGTCAATAAACAGTAAATCGTAAAATTGAAAATAATATGATAAGAGTCGGTTTTGGCTTTGATGTCCACCAGCTTGTTGAAGGACGCGAGCTTTGGTTAGGCGGCATACGCTTCGACCACCCGCTTGGACTGCTCGGACACAGTGATGCCGATGTGCTTATCCATGCTATTTGCGATGCCCTGCTTGGCGCTGCCAACATGCGGGACATCGGTTTTCATTTCCCCGACAACAGCGAAGCGTTCCACAACATCGACAGCAAAATCCTTTTGCGCAAGACGGTGGAATTGATTGCCACGAAGGGTTATGCGGTAGGCAACATCGATGCTACTGTTTGTGCCGAACGTCCCAAGCTGAAGGCTCGCATCCCTGAGATGCAGCAATGTCTGGCCCAAGTCATGGGCATTGATGCCGAAAACATCTCCATCAAGGCCACAACCACCGAAAAGCTCGGCTTTACCGGACGCGAAGAAGGCATCTCTGCATATGCCTCCGTTCTCATTGAACGTACCACCTGAACTTACTGTAACGAGCATGATACACTTATTGAAAGCAGCTCCTTTGGAGGCAGGGAAAGAAGTTATTGAGGCCGCCAAAAACGGTCAGGTGGATCAGTTGATACAACAAGCTATTTCGATGGGGATGCAGGCAGGCAAGAGTCTTTTGCTTGCCATTGCACTGGCTGTCATTGGCCGCTATGCCATCAAGTTCATCAACAAGCTGGTGGCACGTATGCTCGAACGGCGAAACGTGGAACCGACCGTCCAATCGTTCCTGAAGAGTTTCGTCAACATTTCTCTCATCACTTTGCTCATCATCATGGTGGTCGGCACGCTTGGCGTGAACACTACCAGCCTTGCTGCACTGCTGGCATCGGCGGGCTTGGCTGTCGGCATGGCATTGAGCGGCAACCTCCAAAACCTGGCGGGCGGGCTCATATTGCTCTTCTTCAAGCCCTACAAGGTGGGAGACTTCATCGAGGCTCAAGGCGTGAGCGGCATCGTGAAGGCCATTCAAATCTTTCACACCATTCTGACCACGACCGACAACAAGGAACTGTTCATCCCGAACGGCGCCCTCTCGAGCGGCAACATCACCAACTACACGAAGAATGAGCTGCGACGGGTAGATTTCACCATCAGTGTGGAGTACGGCACAGAGGTTGAGAAGGTGAAGCAAGTAACGCTGGGAATCATCCAAGAAGACAGCCGCATCATGCAGGAGCCGGCTCCCTTCATTGCCATTAAAGAACTGGCCAACAGCAGTGTGGACTTCACGCTTCGTGTCTGGACGAAAGCGTCGGACTACTGGAACGTGTTTTTCGACACGAATGAACGCATCTATGCGGAGTACAACAAACAGGGCATCAAATTCCCCTTCCCGCAGATTCAGATACACCAGTAGTCCCTCTCCCCAACCCTCCCCCAAAGGAGAGGGAGCAAAGACAGAAGATGACATTTATGGAAGGTTACTTACAGAAGCAGCATCAAGGCAGGACGAAGCGGTTTGTGCAGACGCTTACGCTCAACTCCAGCGAAGAGGCCCGACGCGAGTACATCAAGTGGCACTCGCCAGAGCACAATTGGAAGGAGATTCGCGATGGCATCCGGGAAGTCGGCATCCTCGAGATGGAAATATACATCCTGGGCAACCTTCTTGTGATGATTGTTGACGCTCCCGCAGACTTCAATTGGGACAAGGCGATGGCTCGGCTCGCCACTTTGCCCCGACAGGCTGAATGGGAAGCCTTCGTCAGCCAGTTCCAAGGTTGCAGTGCCGATGCCACGAGCGACGAGAAATGGCAGATGATGGAGCGGATGTTCTACCTGTATTGACCCCCCAACCCCCTTTAGGGGGAGAATGGCCCCCCTCTAACTCCCCCAAAGGGGAGGATAGCCCCCCTCTAACTCCCCCAAAGGGGAGAACGGCCCCCCTCTAACTCCCCCAAAGGGGAGAATGGCCCCCCTCTAACTCCCCCAAAGGGGAGAATAGACCCCCTCGAGCTCCCCCAAAGGGGAGAATGGACACCCTCTAACTCCCCCAAAGGGGAGAATAGACCT